>JAJNDJ010000020.1 GCA_021156345.1 Rubrobacteraceae bacterium
GGTGCCGAGATGGTCGCCAGCGCGCGAGATCATGTGCTCTGTAATCTCCATCTCGTCGTCCTCGAAGTGCGAGCGGCTCCATTCTGGTCCGGCGTGGATAGTGACGGCAGGGGCCTCGGAGATGCCCTTGCGCTTGTTGTCGCCGATCCAGTCCAGTGGCTCGGATTTGATCTGCATTCCTCCTGGTTCAGGCACGCCGGTCCAGTCGTCTAGCAAGACCATGAGGGCCAGGCACGGGTCGTAGGTTACGGCTTCGAGCTGGCGCCTGGCTCCATCCGGCAGCGTGTAGCTCCCTGACGAGGTCAGATCCAACGCCTGAGGAACAGGGGCCCCGAGTACGAGAGCGTCCCCGGTTACCCGCAGGCCGGATTCGCACACTACTTCCCAGCCGGAGTCGCCATCTTCCACCCCTACAACCCTCTCTCCGGTGCGCACGTCGAGGCCCTGGGCGATGTGCTTGGGGATGGAGGTCATTCCCTCAGACCCTCTATAGCGGGGATGGCCATCTTCGTTTGGCTGGCCCTCAGCATCGGCGAAGCCGCGGGTCCACTCTGTGGCGACAGCGGCCTTGAGCCAGCCTTCGACGAGGTTGGCGAAGCGTTCGCTTCTGACTGTGAAGAACTGGGCACCGTGATCGAAAGTGCCTTCCCCGACCCGCCTAGTAGCCATCCTACCGCCGACGCCGCGGCCTTTGTCCAGAACCGTAATGGTCCAGCCTTCTTGCTTCAGGGTGTTGGCCGCGAGCAGACCGGAGATGCCGGCCCCCACGATGACGCAGGATTTCTGGTTTTCGCTCACGTCTGGTGAGTCTCTTTCGGTCGATCCGCTGCACTCTCCATCAGATCGGCCGCCCTACGGATGCTCTGGAAGTGTACGTCCACAGTGTCCCCTACCTCGCTGGCGTAGCCGCCAGCCATCGTAACCGCGACCGGGATTGCGCGCTCCCTGCAGGTTTCGAGAACGATCCGGTCGCGCTCGGCGAGGCCTGACTTCGATACGGAGAGCCGGCCGAGGCGGTCTCCTTCGAAGGGATCGGCGCCTGCGAGGTAGATCGCGAGGCTTGCATCCACGGCGTCGAGCGCCACCTCCAAGCCTCTTTCGAGCGCCGCCAGGAACTCCGTGTCGCCGGCGCCGTCGGGGAGTGGCGCGTCGAGGTCGCTCTCCTCTTTTTGGAAGGGGAAGTTCTTTGCGCCGTGGACCGAGAACGTAAACACCGTGGGGTCTCCCCGAAGGATCGCCGCCGTCCCGTTCCCCTGGTGGACGTCCGTGTCGATGATGACCACGCGCTCCACGAGACCCGCGGCCTGGACGGCGCGGGCGGCGATGGCAGAGTCGTTGAGGACGCAGTATCCCTCGCCCCTGTCGGAGAACGCGTGGTGCGTCCCCCCTGCGAGGTTCGCGGCGAAGCCTTCGTCGAGGGCGGCGAGGCATGCCCCTAGCGTGCCGCCCGAGGCACGGCGGGAGCGCTCTACCATCTTCTGCGACCACGGGAAACCGATGCGCCGCACCTCCTTTTCCGTGAGCGTTCCGGAGGCTACGCGTTTCAGGTAGTCGGGGGCGTGTGCGCGCAGGATCTCCTCGTCCGTTACTGCCCGTGGCGTCAAGAGCTCTCCCGGGCCGCAGATCCCATCTCGCGCGACCTTCTCGCGCAGCATCGAGTACTTGACCATCGGAAATCTGTGGCCCTCGGGCAGGGGTAGTACGAAGTGGTCACTGTAGAAGACCTTCATGATGTCTGGCGTCTCTCGTCCATGGCGCTAATGTAGTACATGCGACGGGGGTAAACAGGAAGAGCTTTCATAAAAACCTCAGGCGCCTGTATGGTAGCATCGCAGCTTCGAGGACGGATGGACGATTCTGGGCAACAGCGGCTCTTCGCGAAGACTCCCGGCAGCATCGAGCCGCCGGAGACGGGTCTTTACCTGGGAACCTCCGGCTGGTCGTATGCGGACTGGGAAGGATCCCTCTACCCCGAGGCCCTCCCTTCTGCTTCGAGGCTCGCTGAGTACGTCAAGCACTTCGCGACCGTGGAGATTGACTCTACCTTCTACGGCACCCCGCGCCGCTCAGCGGTAGAGAAGTGGCGTGAGATCGTCCCAGAGGGCTTCCTCTTCGCTGCGAAGTTTCCGCAGGAGGTGACGCACGAGAAAAATCTCGTCGATACCCGCAGCGAGGCCGAAACGTTCCTCCACACCATGCAGGCCCTCGAGGATAGGCTCGGTCCCCTGCTCCTCCAGCTTCCGCCTTCCTTCACCGTAGAGGGTATGGGGGTGCTCGAGGATTTCCTGTCGACCCTGCCGCAGGGGCCCCGCTACGCTGTCGAGGTGCGCCACAGGAGCTGGCTCGGCTCCGACCTGCCGGCACTGCTGCGCGAGCACGGCGTCGCCCTCACCTTGGTCGACTACCCGAGGATGCCCCGGATGGAGGAGGCGACAACAGACTTCGCCTACATCCGCTGGCTCGGCAACCGCCGCGAGTTCCCTGAGGGACACACCCATCTCAAGAAGAACCGAGACGATGACCTAAGGTGGTGGTCGGACCTCGTGGATCGCTTTCTCGAAGAGGATAGGACCGTCTTCGCCTACGCCAACAACCACTACCAGAATCACTCCCCCTCGACGCTGGAGCGATTTCTTGAACTGAGGCGAGGCGATACTCGGCCGGCCAAGTCGTCCTGAAGGAGATCACTACATGCACCGAGGGAGGGATGCGGTTCCGTATTCGGTCGATGGCTTTCGTATTTCGTAAGCTCTCCCAGCCTCCGGACTTCATCTAATTGCATATCCATCCAGGACCACAATATGTAGAGAGTCCCGGTCTAACAACGGGGAGGCAATATGGTAATTCTCTGGCCGTTAGAACCGGACCTATGCAGGATCTTGCATCTGGACTTCCGAGTATTCTCCTTCCACGCACTCGGGTGAATAGACTCCGGACGCGAGCGCTGAACCTCGGCCTGTGGCATCATGACGCCCAAGGAAGGGGCGTAGAGCAAGGAGGTTAGCCCAGTGAGTATATTCCCCACCAAGGTCCTTCTGGCCACCGACGGCTCCAGGGAGGGCAAGTTGGCCGCAACCACCGCTGCCGACCTGGCCAACAGCACTGGCTCCGAGTTGCACGTCGTCCATGTTGGGGAGTCACCACTCATCTACCATCCCGAAAGACACGCATACCGTGCCGAGTATGAAAAGCATGAGAAAGGGTCTCAACAACTCCTAGAGGCGGAGGTGGAGCGGGTAGAGGAGACCGGAGCTACGGTGGCGCAGGCGCACCTGAGGATGGGCAGAGCAGACGAAGAGATAGTCGAGTTGGCTCAGAGCCTGGGTGCCGGGATGATAGTGATGGGCAGCAGGGGTCAAGGCAGGATAAGAAGGGCGCTCATGGGAAGTGTGTCTGAGTCCGTGGTTCGTAACGCCCACTGCCCAACGACCATCGTCCGGGAGTAAGAAGAAAGCGCAACTTCGTAGAATTCCACTTCTAAGCACTCGGGTGAATTGCGTCCCCAGAGGCCACTCCCGCGCACGCTAAGCGCTGCTTGCGGGCGGTAGGCTGGTCAGGAAGCCCGTGGCCACGAACAACCCGAGTGCCAGGAGCAGCTCTACGACGACCAGGCAACTGGTCGGCCCGCGACCGCGCAGCAAAAAGTTCGACGCGCCTACGGTGAGCAGCAGGCTCAGCACTACGAGCTTCGCTATGAGGGCACGGCCATAGGGCGTGGCGAGCAAAGCTTGCGGGTTTGGAACGTGCAGGACGGCCGCGTAAAGGCCGGTGCAGGCGAGCACCACCACGGCGAATGTGGCCACCGCCGAGAAGCGGCGCACCACACGTTTGTGCAGCTTCGTCCGGCTACGAGGGGCTAGGCTACGATACGATCTGGAGCAAAGGGCGACGCCAAAGCCCAGCAAGCCGCCCATCCAGACCGCCGCGGCCACAGCGTGGGTCCAGTCCGCCAGGAGGGTCAAGAGGCGGCCCGTGGCGGCGGCATGGCTTAGCCCGGTCAGCGTCATCAGGAGCACGGCGCTCGCTCCGATCGCCGCCCACCACACCCAGGTGCGCCCCAACCCCGCGGCTGCGGCGATCACTGCGGCCGCAAGCAGCGCCAAGCCAAGACGGGCCAGCCAGACCGCGCCGACCCTGCTGTCGAAGAGCGTTTGCCAGAATAGCTCGCTGCTCAGGGGGTCCCCGGAGGCCAGCACCGCGTAGGAGGACAGCTCTCCCACGCCCGCCAGGGCGAGAGCTAGGAGCAGGCCCCCTGCCAGCATCCCGAAAGAGCGGATCGCATCGCGCCCGACGCCCGACTGCCTGCTGGCCGGAAGCCACACGAGTGCCGCGAACGGCGCCAGGCCGGCCAGAAACGCGCTCGCGGCGAGGGCTAGCCCGTGTGCGATACTTGCAGCCCAACTTGCGGCTCGTCCCGCAGCGGGCTCAGGAACGGTCCCTCGCCCTCCGGTGGACGCTTCCTCCCCAGCACCTCCTCCGTGGTGCCCGGCGTGGTGTCCGCTCTGCGCCCCTGCGGCTTGGGCGGCGTCATCTCTCTTCCCAGCATCTTCAGACGGTGGCCGGTCCTCTCCCGCGGCCAGCACGGCGAAGGCGTATCGCCCTTCCACGACGTGCCCGTCTAGGGAGGTGACACGCCACTTAACGGTGTAGGATCCCTTGGACAACCTCTCGACGTCCGCCAGCACGACCCTCGCGTCCTCGGGATCCACGCGGGCATCGTGAGTGTCGACTCGGGTGCCACCAGCGCCACGCACGACCACCGGGTCGAACTCCGCGTCCACGGGCTCGCTGAAGTGCAGTTCGACACGCTCGGGGGGCTTGGACACTGCGCTCCCCCGCGGAGGAGAGGCCTCCACGAGGTTCGCGTGGGCAAGCGCCGGTGCGCAAGCCAGCACGAGCCAGGCCGCGGCCAGCCCTGCGATGAGCGCAGCGCGTCCCTTCGTCGCACTCTTCGGCATCCTCTACCCTAGGAGGCGCCGCGCTAGCAGAGCCGAAACCACCAGTCCAACAAAGCCAAGCCCTGCATAGACGGCCAGGTTCGTCCCTCCCGTGTCTGCAAGGACCTGCGCTTCGCCACCCGGCTTTTGGGAGGCGCTCGCATCCGGCGGCCGCGGGCTGGCCTGGAGATGCTCAGATCCGCCGGAGACCACCTCGATCACAGAGGCGGGCTCTTCGGAATCAGGGGGGGCGGTCCACTCTACGACGCTGCCGTCCTCGTAGGTCTGGATCGCCTTCCACGCGTACTCGCCAGGCTCTTCAGGGACTTGGGCTTGCACGAGGAACTGCTGGAATTCCCGCGGGCGTATCTCCCCGCCGGAGAAGGTCACGGCCGTCACAACACCGCCGTCCTCCTGGAAGGTGTGCTCCCATCCGGGCACGGGCTGCACCCCGGAGAGCAAGAACCCCTCGGGCACCTCTACCCGGATCTTGGTGGTCGGTATCTCCTTCTCTGTCGGAACGGAGACGGTAAGGGTTGCGTAGTCGCCGGCCGTCACCACCTCCGGGGAGACGACCACGTGGGCCCCAGCCGGGGCAGGCACGGTGAGCATCGCGCCGACGCCGAGTACGCCGCTCACGACAAACGATAGTCCCTTCATCTACTCTTCCTCCTGACGTGCCCTCGCTCAGCCAAACGGCAGGCATCGCAGCCTGGTCGAAGTCGGGCTTCTTCTGCTACATGATGGTGAGGGTCAGGAGGAGTAGGATTGGGGGTCTGTGCGGGACAGAGGGCGAGTGCTGAGATGGGAGGTCCTTCGTCGGAGAAGGCTGGCGCGGCTGTTCGCCGGGTGAGGGCGTGTCCCCTAGCACAGCCAACATCGCCTGGAATATGGTCTGGAGAAGGTCTTGAAAAAGACCCGCGTAGGGTGCCGCGGAGGCGAAGTCCTGCCCGGGTATGGATCGGGAGAAGTGGACATCTGTTTTGTCGTCTGTGTGCATGGGCTGATGCTCGTGGTGGGCCAATGTGCCGTGATGGTGGTTGTGCCCGTTGGCGACGGCCGCTTCATGAAGGGCGGCCTGATCCAGGGTGGCGTGCGTCCCCCCGAACCAAGCCAGAGACGCAATGGGCTGAGAGACGACAACCAACAGCGCTAGCAGGTGCGCGGCCATGACTCCCAACGGTCGGGCATCGAACAAGGGGTGCGTATGGAAAGGCGAAGCTAGCAACCTGCGACCATTCTACGCCTTTCGCCGAACTTCGGAGATATCCGTCAGTGCGAACGTCACAGAACACCTCCCTACCTTCTAGGTCGTTTGGTGCATTAAGAGATTAGGAAGGCCGGGAGCCCGAGGACTAGAGCGCAGCGCCTTGTGCCGCCTCTGTATTAGCTTGGCGGTATACTCATCGTTTCACGGTAACCAGGGTGAGAGTAAATGCATTTGCGAGTAGTGTACTGAACCTCAAGCAGATCACCGACGATCGGAACCTCGGCGCCGAAGCGGAGGTGGAGAGCTTTCACTACCAGAACCACTCCCCCTCGACGCTTGCGACGTTTCTAGAGATCCGGCGCGTAGAGATCTGATGGCGGGCCCCGTCGTCTTCAGTACAGGCTCGCTCTACCCTTTCGGCCTTGAGAGGGTATACGCTTGGATCTCGGAGGCCGGGTACGACGGGGTCGAGATCATGATGGACGAACGCTGGGATACCCACCAGGAGGACTATCTCAGAGATCTCGTCGAGAGGCACGGCGTCCCGATCCTGGCCCTCCACCCTCCACTTCGACGCGGCGCCTGGGGGCTTGGCCCCGAAGAAACGCTGGTGCGGGTCGCGAGGCTGGCGAGTAGGATGGAGGTGCCCGTTGTAGTGGCACATCCGCCTCCGCCGGGCAGACCACTGGAGCGTTGGAAAGCGGGACCCCTGCGCGAGGCGCGGGAGCAGGGCGTAGTCGTGGCCGTCGAGAACATGCCCCAGAGCCGATCAGCAGGCATGTTCAATGTCAGGCGGAAGAGCTGTTACTTGCCCGAGCACCTCGCAAGCGTGGGCCAGGTCACACTGGACACCAGCCACGCCGGGGCCAGCAGGGTCGATATCCTCAGGGCCCACTCTGTCCTCGCGGCCCAGCTCCGTCATATCCATCTGTCCGACTCGAACCTGGAGGTGGGCCGAGACGAGCACCGCTTGCCTGGCAAGGGTCGGCTCCCCCTGAAGCCTTTCCTGGCTGCGCTCGGGGCGAGCGGTTATCCCGGAGCCGTAAGCCTGGAGCTCAAGCCCTGGCCGCTAGGGACTCCAGATCCCGAGCCTATTCTGGAGAGAATGCGCGCGGCACTGAGGTTCACGCGTGAGGGCCTCGACGCCATCTAGAGTGGCTTGCCCGACCCAAGCTTTACCATGGCCACGCGCTCCGCTGCGTGCAAGGCTACCGGGGCCGACGCGGATGATAAGCTCTCCGGGAACTTCTTCAGAAAGGAACCAGTGATGGGAGACGCACGGGTCGGCAAACTTGCACGGATCCTGGTGGACTACTCTATCGAGGCTGGGGAGGGGGACCAGGTCCTCGTCTCCGCGGAGGTGGGCGCAGGGCCCCTGATAGGGGCTCTCTACGCGCGGCTGTTGCAGGTAGGCGCCACTCCAGTAACACAGATTGGTTTGCCAGGGATGCAGGAGCTGTTCTTCGAACACGCGCAAGAGTTTCACTACCAGGAGATCCCGCAGGTCACGCACGCCATCTACGAGGGCGTGGACGCCCAGATCGGCATCCGCGCGCCGAGCAATACCAGGGCGCTCGCGAACATTGATCCCGAAAAGCAACAAATGTTACAGAAACGAAACAAGCCCTTGAGCGAGATGATGTTGGAGAAAGACCGCTGGGTGCTCACGCTCTTCCCGACGGAGGCCCTGGCGCAGGAGGCGCACATGAGCCTTTCGGAGTACGAGGAGTTCGCTTTCGAGGCTATGGGTCTCTACGAGGAAGACCCCGTGCGCTATTGGAGCGAGAAGGCTGCCGAGCAGGAGCGGCTCAAGGAGCGGCTAGAGGAGGCACGTGAGATCCGTATCGTGGGGCCTGAGACGGACCTGACGCTCTCGGTCGAGGGACGTACGTTCGTGAACTCGGCGGGGATGCGGAATATGCCTTGCGGCGAGGTCTTTACCGGACCCATAGAGGACTCGGCCAACGGTACGGTGTACTTCGGCGTACCTGCCGCGATAGCGGGACGTGAGATCTCCGGTGTGCGGCTCCGGTTCGAGGAGGGGAAGGTCGTCGAGGCTAGTGCGGAGAAGGGTGAGGAGTACCTTTCTAGCCTGCTCGACGCCGAC
>JAJNDJ010000021.1 GCA_021156345.1 Rubrobacteraceae bacterium
TCGAAGAACCACGTAAGAAACGCCCCGAGCTTCGACGACGACGAGGACATCACTCCCGACTACGAGGACCGTATCCGCAGCCACTTCGGCCTCGAATCCCCGGGGAGTTCTGAGGGTGGCCACGGTGGTTACGACGACCGTTCTTCCGCAGACCCCGAGTATGGGAACACGGAAGAGTCCGAAGAGTCCTCTGAGGCCGGATCGTCCCTCGGTAGCACAGGGTCCTCCACCGATGAGACGAACAGGGAAGCATCGACCACGCGCCACACCGAGGAGACCATACAGGAAGACGGACGCACGAAGATCCGCCGCCGCGTGATACGCGAGGAGATCATCGAAGATGACGACCCCAAGAGCCAGAACAATTAGCAATCGCCCTTAGCTCTTCGGCGAAACAAGAACCTGATACCTGATGCCGCACTATGCACTAGGTCGATGACCTAGTGCATAGCGCATTACGAGGGCCATCTGCCTCCAGGCAGGTGGCTTCCTGATGATGATTCGACCACGTAGGCCCAAGCCAGGAGGACCGAGCCCTCGTTCGTCTCGACAGGGAGCAATACGCGCCGGTAGTGACTGGACGCATCGCGAGGGCCGGTAGACGCAACTCAGGATCGTCGAAAGCGAAGATCTCACCAAAGGCCCGTGGACCCTCCGGCAACGACCCCACCTCACGGTCGAGCCGCAGCTGTTCCTCAGCGTCCCTCGTATAATCGCCGGTCCCGAAAGCACAAATGGACTCTCCGGGTACGACTAGCGCGGGGTAGCCGAAGGAAAGATGGTACACGTCGCCCCGTACCGTCCCCTCTTCTACGCTCAAGGCACCACCGCAGAAACGCTCATGGTTACGCTCACCACGCTTGAGCGTACCGTAAAAGAACATAACCAGCGGCGGACTATCCCCCATACAAATGCCTGAAACCTATCTCTTGCGAGCGGCCGCCGATCCGACAAGAGTCGCGTAGTCGACCTTTATACAGCGATCCATTACAACGGTGAGGTTGTGTTCTTCGGCGTAGGCAGCCGCCTCCTCGTTGATTACGCCGGATTGCATCCACAGTACCTTCGCGCCCGCGGCCACGGCGTCCACTGCCACGGGCATCACCTTCTCGCTGCGCCGGAACACGTCCACTATGTCCACCCGCTCGTGGATCTCTTCGACCGACTCGTACGGCTTTTCGCCAAGGACGGGACCATGGAGATTCGGGTTGACGGGGAAGATCTTGAATCCGAAGGCCTGCAGTGCGCCCGCGATCGCGTGGCTGGTACGGTAAGGCCTGTCCGACAAGCCGACGACAGCCACGGTGCGCGCGCGGCGTAGCAGGTCGCTTATCTCTCGAATATCAGGGTTTGCGTGCATGTCGCTCCATTCCCAGGGACCTCAGGCCTCGATGTTACCCGATCTCCACGCACATCGGCGAGAGGACGTGGTCTATGCGCACCAGCCTGCTCGACAGGGTCCTGGCTGGAGAGGTGTAGCTTGGGACCTGCAGCACGCTTCACAAGAACCGAGCCATGACAGAGCAACTCACCTCAGCAAATCCTGATGCCTGAAACCGGTGGCTTGCTTCGCAAGCCACCAAGAAAAACCCCGACCCGAGAGCCGGGGCCAAATCCTGCGCATAACCTCAGCTCTTAAGAATCTTCCAGGACGAAGGTGACCTCCATGTTCACCCTGTAACCCGTGATGTTGTTGTCCTCGATCTCGACGTTCTGGTCCTTGATCCAGGCCCCCTCGACACCGCGCAGGGTGGAGGTGGCACGGGCCACACCTTCCTGGATAGCATCCTCGAAGCTCGTCTCCGACACAACGCTCAGTTCGGTTACTCTGGCTACGGACATAGGTTCTCCTTTGCCTTCGCTTGCTCTCTGCTTCCCTGGACATTTACTACCCGCGCCTGCGGGAAATAAACGCTTCGCGCCGGAGGTTTGAAGGCCCGCAGACGACAATGCCTGCCGCCCCATGTCCCGATGCCTGAAATCTGTAGCCTTGAGCCGCCTAGAGTTCGGCCAGCAGCACGGGGTCGCTCGTCGGCTTCTTCGAGCCTCCGGCCGGCTCGACGGTAACCGCTATCACGTCGGCCTTCGTTATGGAGTTCGTGACCGGCGCCACTGTCATGTTCCCCTCTGGCCGGAAGAGTCCGCTGGGTTTGGGCACGTCGTCGCTTATGACCCAGATCTGGCACGTCCGGTCCTCAGGCACAGAAGGCATGTCCCTGGCCACCAGGATGACCTGATTCTTGTGGATAGTGGCCACTTCGGCGTTGGCGCCCTGATCCGCCCACGATCCCTCCAGTGCGATGGTCCGGCTCTGCTGGAGCTGATCCTGCTCGACCTTGGCCTGCAGGTCTTGCACCTGGCCCTGCGCGTCCTGAACCTGGCCTTGAAGGTCCTCTACCTGGCCCTGCAACAGCACGTTCCACGACAGCAACCCGATCACCAGCAGTGCCGCAGCGCCGAGCGCGAGGCTCCGGGTGCTGAGAAGGTCCCCCACCCTCGCGAACGTGGACCGGTCTCTGACACGGCGGGGTTCGGCCTCCGCCTCCACAACCTCCATGACCCTGCTGCGCAGCTCTGGCGACGGTTCCTGTTCTTGCGGGGAGAACGCGAGCAGGCCCGCTACGGCGCCAAGCTCATCTAGCTCGGCCTGCCTTTCGGGGTGGGCGGCGAGATATTCCTCGAAACTCAGCCTCTCCTCCTCAGGCAGGGCGCCGAGGACGTAGGCGTCTTTGAGATCTTCGAAGCGTTCGTGGTTCATCTCACTCATCTCGGCACCGCCGCGTCTCTTGACTCGAAGTAGTCTCTGATCTTTTTCAGTCCCAAACGCATCCGGCCCTTTACCGTTCCGAGAGGCAGGCGGAGAAGATCGGATATTTCCACATGCGTGTACCCGGAAAAGTAAGCCAGCTCCAGAATCGTCAGCTGCTCGGGTGGGAGGGTGTTGAGGGCCTCCCTGACCTGGTCGCGTTGCGAGTTCCTCCACGTCTCTTCGAAGGCCTCGCTCGGTTGGGAGCGTGGGGCTGAGGCTTCGATCTTGTCCTGCGTCCTGCGCCGGCTCGCTTGGGTACGTAGCTGATCTATGCCGCGGTTGTGGACTATGGAGAGTATCCAGGTCCTAACGCTGCCTCTCTCCGCACGATAGCTGCTAGCACTCCGCCAGACCTTCAAGAACGCGTCCTGCGCCAGGTCCTCGGCGGCCTGACGTTCCCCCATCATCCTGTAGGCCAAAGAAAAGGCTGCGCGGCTGTGGCGGTCGTACAGCGTCGCAAACGCCTCGGCGTCGGCCGCCTCGACCAGTGAGATCAAATCCTCGTCCGCAAGAATAAGGTAATGTCGCCCCATCTCAGCCATACCCTGATTCTACGGCAATACGGCCAGTCCGGATCAACGATAAGAGGACCTGAGTTTGGCGTGCTAAGATCTAAACGGGTTTCGTTCCCGCTGATCAAACGCCCAACCTGATAGAGGATAGATTTGCGGCTGAGTGTACTTTCCAGCGGTAGCTCGGGCAATGCGACCTACATGGAGACGGATTCGGGCGGCCTCCTCGTAGACGCCGGCCTCCCGCCACGGCGCATAGGTGCCCTGCTCGCCCGTATCGGCAGGAGCCTGGCCGACGTAAACGCCGTCCTGCTCACCCACGGACACGCCGACCACACCTGCGGCGTCGCTGCTCTGGTGCGCGAACGCAATATCGAGGTCTTCGCTGCGCCAGGCGTCGGCGAGTCCCTCGGCGCGAACACGGTAGCCCCAGGAGAGCCCTGCTCCGTCGAAGACCTTGGAGTAACGTTCTTCGAAGTTCCGCACGACTCGATGACCTACGGGGTTAGGGTATCCGACGGTAGTAGCGTGGTGGCGATGGCGACGGACCTCGGTGAGGCTGGAATCACCGTACTGCGGAGCATGAGTGGGGCCGAGGCGGTGGTCATCGAGGCTAACCACGATTTAGACTGGCTCAGGCGTGGCCCATACTCGGCAAGCCTGAAGCGCCGGATCTCCTCACGGCACGGCCACCTTTCGAACCGGCAAGCGGCCGATGCCGCCGTGGCGCTGGCCCCCCACGGGCTCAAAGACCTCGTCCTCGCCCATCTCTCCAGGACCAACAACTCTCCGACCCGGGCCTGTGGTACCGTAGACCGGGCGCTAAGGGAAGCTGGCCACGGCTCCGTCAGGGTGCGGGCTGCGCTCGCCGGCCATCCAACACCCTGGATCGAGGTAGGAGCCCCGCTGCAGGTCACCGAGCACATCTACCGCTACGGCGAGCGAGGCGCGGCAGGACAGCTCTTCGGTATCGAGTGATACGCCGCTGCACCCTCGTCTCCGTCGGGAAACCGAAGGGCTGGGCTGCCGATGCCTCGAAAGACTACACAAGTCGACTGCGCCGCTATTTCCCTGTAAACGTCTTCGAGGTCGCCGAGGAAGACATGAACCGCCGCTCCCACAAAGAAGTGCTCTCTGCAGAAGGAGAGCGTATCCTAAAGCGCCTCCCGAAAGAAGCGTACGTGATCTCCCTCGACAGGGAGAAGGGCAAGCAGCACCCATCAGAAAGACTCGCCCTGAAGCTGGAAGACCTCGGCGCCTCGGGCCGGAGTCACGTCGCCTTCGTGATCGGCGGCCCGCTCGGCCTCTCCCCTGATGTACTGCGGAGATCCAACGAACTCTGGTCCCTCGGCAGTATCACCCTCCCACATGCCCTCGCCAGGGTCGTCCTCCTCGAACAACTCTACCGCGCAGAAAAAATGCACCGCAACGAGAAATACCACTGGTAGCTACGCTTCGCAGCACTTCAGTACGCCGCCCTGCTTCGCCGGACGGCTTTCAGCATTTCGGCTATCGCATGTGCAAGCCCTTGCCGACAAGTCGCCAATGTCGGCGTGCTAACATACACATATATGCGTGTGCAGATAGACAGGTTCGAGGACAACGGTTGGGCCGTACTTTTGCCTTACCCTGAAGGGCGCAGGAGCTTCGACGTGCCGCGCGAGTTCCTGCCTGAAGATGTCTCTGCGGGGGATGTTTTCGAAGTCCGCTTCGAGTACGACAGGGATGAGACCCTGAGGATCGCCGAAGAGAACCGGCGGCTACTGGACGAGCTTCTGGGGGGTGAACAATGACCTTCGAGGAGCGTCTGGCGAGCGCCGTGCGGGAGGCCGTCCACAGGACCTACGGGGTCCAGCTGAACGGTATCCACGTCGAGCGGCCGAACGATCCCGCCCACGGTGACTTCGCGACCAACGTAGCGCTCGCCAATGCAAGGGAATTGCGGCGGAACCCGAGAGAGGTCGCTGAGACCCTGGTCGACGCCCTGGATGCCCCGTTCGTGCGGGAGGCCGAGGTTGCAGGGCCAGGCTTCGTCAACTTCAGGCTGTCTCCCGAAGCGCTCTGGGATGAGGTTGGTTCTCTGCTCGGTGAGGGCGATCGGTACGGAAGGCGGGAGCCTTCGGGAGACCCCGTGCTGCTCGAGTTCGTGAGCGTCAATCCGACGGGACCAATGCATGTCGGGCACGGACGTCAGGCGGCATACGGGGACTCGCTGGCCAGGATCATGCAGACTGCCGGCACGAACGTCTCGAGGGAATACTACTTCAATGACGGGGGTAACCAGATCCGACTCTTCGGCGAGTCGGTCGCCGTGCGCTACGCCGGGCTCTATGGGGAGACGTGGCCCGTCTCCGGTTCCCAAATGGCTTACATGGGCGATTACACGGAAGAGATAGCGGAGGATATCGCCGAGGAGCACGGCCGCCGCTTGCTTGATATGGACCCCGAAGAGGCCTTGCGCGAGATCACCGCGTTCGCCACCCGCTGGTGTATGGACGATATCAAGCGCACCCTGGCCCGCGTACGGGTCCGTTTCGACAGCTTCTTCAACGAGAAGGAACTCTACGAGTCGGGCGCGGTAGAGGAGATCGTCAGGGAGCTTGTGGGGGGCGAACACGTATACGAGAGTGAAGGAGCCCTGTGGCTGGCGACGTCGAGGTTCGGGGACGACAAGGACCGGGTGCTGGTCAAGAGCGACGGTACGTACACCTACATGGCTCCCGACCTCGCCTACCACCGCGATAAGTGGGATCGCGGTTTCCGAACAGCCGTGGATGTACTCGGCGCTGACCATGCCGGCTACCCGCCGCGTATCAGGGCCGGTCTCGTCGCGCTCGGACTGCCTCGTGAGTTCCTCGACGTGGAGTTGGTGCGGCTCGTGAAGCTCGTGCGCGAGGGTGAGCAGGTCAAGTTCAGCAAGCGGGCCGGCAACGTCGTGAGCTTCGACGAGCTCCTCGACGAGGTGGGGGAGGACGTGGCCCGCTACTTCTACGTGCGCTCCTCCCACAAGACTGAGATGAACTTCGACCTGGATCTCGCCATAAAACACTCAGACGAGAATCCTGTCTTCTACGTGCAGTACGCCCACGCCCGCATATCTAGCATCTTCGAGCGGGCAGGAACGAGGCCCGAGACATTGGGCGAAGTCCAGGCAGGGGATCTCGCCCCCGAGGAGCGCCTCCTCGTGCTCGAGCTCCTCGACTTCCCCCGCGTCATACAGAACGCAGCCTACAAACGCGAGGTGCATCCCATCCCGACCTACCTCGAAACACTCGCCACGCGTTTCCACCAGTTCTACACCGTCCACCGCGTTCTGGTCCAAGACGCTGACGTTCGCGCCCGCCGCCTCGCCCTTTGCTCCGCCACAAAGTCCGTGCTCCGCAGCGGACTCGACCTGGTCGGGGTGAACGCGCCTGAGAAGATGTGAGGGGATGATGGCAGCGGACCAGGACATTCGCTTCGTTACCTATCTCGCCCCGAGCATCCCACAAGCCCTCTTCGAGGCGTTGGCGGATCACGTGCAGCGCGCCCTCGGACACGAGCGGGTCTCGCTCAGGGTCGAGTCGCGGGCCTCGGGACCGCAGAAGGGGGGTGAATGCTCTTCCTTTGCCGAAGAAGCCGACGTGGCGTTCATGTGCGCGCCCTCGTTCATCTGGTTGCGTAACCTGCGACCGCCACCCGCGGAACTGCTCGGCGTGCTGCCCGTGTTCGACGACGAAAGAAATCAGGGGAAGCCCGTCTACTTCTGCGACGTCGTGGTGCGCAACGACGCCCCGATCCACGCTTTCGCCGAGCTCGAAGGGGGTTCGTGGGCGTACAACGATGCATGCTCGTTGAGTGGCTACTACAGCCTGCTGAACAAGCTGGCGGAGTCGGGCGCGGACGAGGGTTTCTTCGATAACATACGTTGCTCAGGATCCCACCTCGCCTCCATGGAAGCGGTTCTTGGCGGCGAGGCGGACGCTGCTGCGATCGACTCGAACGTCTTGAGGATAAGACTCCGAGAGGTGCCGGCCCTCAGCAAGAAACTGCGCGTGATCGAGTCCTGGGGCCCTTACCCGATACAGCCCATCGTCGTCAGCTCGGCAGTCCATCCCGACCTGAAAGAACGACTGCGTATCGCATTCCTCGCCACAGAAGAGGACCAGCACACGCGCCGAACTCTGAAACGGTTCGGCCTCAGCCACTTCGTCGCTGTGGGATCGGGAGACTACGCCAGCGACGCCCAAAAAGACCTGGCAGCGCTTCTCGCCGCCACATAGCCCGAACCCTGATGCCTGCAGGGCGTCGAGGACGCTCTGCTATACTTCCGGCGGCGTCTCTAGTGAATAGAATCGGAGAGCGAATGGGCACGCAGGGCAGGATGGTCATCTGTCAGATCAGCGACATCCACTGCGGCAGTCCGTACTTCATACCAGACTTGCTGGAACGTTCGATCCTGGAGATAAACGACCTGGATCCCACCGCCGTCGTTGTGTCTGGTGACCTGACCAACGCGGGTTACCGCCAGGAGTTCGAGGAGGCGGCCGAATACCTTAGGCGCATCAGGTGCGAGCGGGTCATGGTGATACCAGGCAACCACGATTCGCGGAACGTCGGTTACATACACTTCGAGCGGCTCTTCGGAGAGCGCTACTCGATCCTGGACTTCGAAGAAGCCGTCATGGTCGCCGTGGACTCATCCGAGCCCGACCTCGACGACGGGCGGGTGGGCCGCGAGCACTACGAGTTCATCCACGAGACCTTCGCCATGGCCGAAGACAAGCTCAAGATCTTCGTCATCCACCACCATCTGATCCCCATCCCTGGAACGGGAAGAGAGCGCAACATCATCTACGATGCGGGGGACGTGCTCGAGCTACTCGCCGATACAGAGGTCGACCTGGTCCTCTCCGGGCACAAACACGTGCCTTACGCCTGGAAGCTCGAGAACATGTTCATCGTCAACGCGGGGACTGCCTCCACCACCCGCCTCAGGGGTAACACGCGCCCCTGCTACAACGTAATAGAGATCGAAGACGGGCGGGTGAGGGTCTTCCGCAAGTATCCGTTCAAGGACCGTGAGCTGATCGTGGACTTCGACGCCGCGACCCACCAGTACCTGCATTTCGAAGAGGGCCAGGGCGATGGCAGACCAGAGGACCTTCGCAAGCGGCGAACGCTGAGCTAGAACTTCGTGCGGGCGCTGTTCCTTATCGACGGCGAGCACTATCCTCCCGTCGTCATCGAAGCCATGCAGAGCGTGCGGCAGTCGCTGGAAGCCGAAGGTGTGGCCGCGGCCTTCCTGGGCGGCACCGAGAAGATCAGGGAAGGCACCGACTACGGCGTCCCGCTGGTCGAGGACAAAGACCCCGTCTCCTTGCCTCGCTCACCCTCTACGCCGGGGCGCGCTACCTTGGCAGCGACTTCGAGCTGAAGCCCCCTGAGCTTCGTCCCGTCTCGACCAAGCCCTCGCTGGCCGTGATCGGAACGGGCAAGAGGGTGGGGAAGACGGCGATCTCGGGCTACCTGGCGCGCCTGCTCGCCACTGAAGGCTTCGACCCCGGCGTGGTCTCGATGGGCCGCGGGGGGCCCAAGCATCCCGAGGTCATCGAGGGCCACAAGATGGAAGTGGGAAGCGAGTACCTGCTCGAAGCCCTCGGACGCGGAGCGCACGCCGCAAGCGACTACTACGAGACGGCGGCCTTGAGCAGGGTCATCACCGTGGGATGCCGCAGGTGCGGCGGCGGGCTAGCAGGGGAACCCTTCGTCTCCAATGTCCTGGAGGGAGCCGAGATCGCCAACGGCCTCGACACCCGCGTTACCCTCTTCGACGGCTCGGGGGCGGCGATGCCCCCGGTCCGGGTCGAGAGGCGCGTGCTCGTCGCAGGAGCCAACCAGGACCCCGAGTACATAGTAGGGTTTCTCGGCACTTACCGCTTGCTCCTCTCAGACCTGGTCCTCCTCACCATGAGCGAGGAGCCGATGGCGGGACCCGAGAAGGTCCGCGGTCTCGTCGCGGATATCCGCAGAGTGCGTCCCGATCTGGTCGTGATCCCCACGGTCTTCAGGCCTCGTCCGGTCGGAAGGGTCGAGGGGTTGCGGGTCGGCTACGTCTCGACGGCGCCGCCCGCCGTGCTCGACACCCTCTCCAGGCACCTCGAGGAACACCACGGTTGCGAGGTCGTCGCCGCCTCGGGGAATCTCTCCGACAGAAAGCGTCTCGGCGCGGACCTCGAAGAGATGTCAGGGGTCGAAGCGTATCTCACCGAGATAAAGGCGGCGGCAGTGGACGTCGTTACGCGCCGGGGTTCTGCGGAGGGAAAGCCCGTCTTCTACTGCGATAACGACCCCGTAGGCGAGGGCCTCGACCAAGAGCTGCTCGGGCTCGCGCGGGAGGCGGTGGCGAACAGCGCGCCGTGAGCCGGTGGTCGACTCACTGACGCTAGTGTATAATCACAGTGTCAGGTGCGCTGGTTCCCTGGAACCACTCCGCACCGTTTCGACGCAGGCCCAGCCACGAGAGCGTTCCGTGGCGTGCGGTCTATCTTAGTGGGTTATGGGAGGTTCGGTGAGAGCCCATTAACGTTACTGATTCCCCCTCGGGAACCATAGCTTCGGCTGCCGTCGAATATGCTGCCGTAACCGAGCAGGTCGCGCTCAAGGTGGCGCGCCTCGAAGGTTCGGGAGACTCGGAGCGGGCCTACACGCTCGCCACGCAGGCTTTCCGCGAGGAGCTGCAGAGAGTTCCGGTATCAGGAAGAGTTACAGTACTGCGCGAGCAGCGCCTCGACGAGAAGGGACGGGTCAGGGCGCCAAAGAGCCATCCTGGGATAGTCAGTTTGGAGGACTCGCTCGGGAACAGAGGGCCGGAGGCCGACCTCGCCGTCGAGCCCATCGAGGGCTTGCAGCTGCTCGTAAAAGGGCAGGAGGGTTCGATCTCGGCAGTCGCGGCGGCCCCGAGGGGGAGCATGTTGAGGACGCCTGATATGTACATGAGCAAGCTGATCGTTGGCCCTGGAGCGAAAGGTAACATCGACATCGACGCTCCGGTCTCGCAGAACATAGAGGCCATAGCTGTGGCGCTTGGCCGGAGGCCTCAGGAGATCACCGTCGCCGTCCTCGACCGTGACAGGCACGAGACCCTGATAGAGGAGATCCGAAAGACGGGGGCGCGTATCCAGATAAGGCCGGAGGGCGACCTCACCCCGGCCATCGCCGTAGGGATGCGTGGGGCCGACCCGCACGCCATTATCGGTATAGGAGGCGCCCCTGAGGGCATCCTCGCAGCCGCGGTCATGAAGTGCCTCGGCGGGGAGATGCAGGCCAGGATGTGGCCGACCCAACGCTCACAGGTCGAGAAGCTCGAAGAGTACGGCTTTACAGACCCCGAGCGGAAGCTTACGCTGGACGACCTTATAAGGGGCACCGACGTACTCTTCGCAGCCACAGGAATAACCCCGGGCGAACCCCTCAACGGGGTCAGGTATTTCCGGGGCGGTGCCAGGACGCATTCGGTCGTCATGTCGACCGAGCCTCGTGTGGTAAGATTCATGGACACCATCCATGCCCTAGAGCCTGAAGCAGGCCGGCGGGGCTTCCAGCTTTGAAAGCAAACCAGATGAAAGACATTTCCGCATCGTAAACAGGAGAGGTGGAGTACAAACATGACCGAAAGATCTACCCTTGAGCGCAAGCGCCTGAGTGACCTGCACCAGATCGCCTCGCAGCTGGGAATAAAGCAGTACCGCAAGTACCGCAAGCCGGAGCTGGCAGAGATGATCTACAAGGTCGCAACCGAGCAGGCGGCGAGCCAGCAGAGCGAGACCACGACCAACGGAGGCGCCGCGGCGACCGCAACGCAGGAAGCCCCCGTTACGACAGACGGTTCCAACGGCGCAGCGACGGAGACGCCAGTGGCCCCCGCAGACGGCTTCGGCGAGGCTGACACGAACCTCGCCACCACAGAACAGGTCGAGCGCCAGCGTCAGGACCGCGGCCGCCGCGACCGAAAGAACGGCCGTCAGGACCGCCGTCAGGAGCAGCGGGGCGACAGGGACGGCAAGGGCGGCGAGGAGAACGTGCAGAGCGGAATCCTCGATGTGTTGCCCGACGGCTTCGGCTTCCTCAGGACGGGGGGCTACAGCCAGAGCAAGGGCGACGTCTACGTCTCGACCAGCCAGATCAAACGCTTCAACCTGAGGCGTGGCGACTA
>JAJNDJ010000022.1 GCA_021156345.1 Rubrobacteraceae bacterium
CAGTGCTGTTACTTCGTGGCCCTGCGCTAGCGCTTCACGCATCAGAATCTGCCCAGTGGCGCCAGTGGCGCCGATGATGAGAACTTTCACACCTCTCCTATACGTCGAGAAGGAGCCTGCAAGCTCCTCCGCCTCTTCGCCCCGAGCTTACCGACTGAGCTTCGTGCCCGAGACCTAGCACCAGCAGCGTTGCCTCAGTGCTACTTGACCACCACCTCGCCCCTCATGCCCGCCAGTCTGTGGCCTATGACCGGACAGTACATCTCATAGGTGCCGGGCTCTTGGAAGGTCACCGTGAGCACGCCGCTTTGTCCAGGGTTCAAGGTCTGCTCCAGTTTGGCCTCGCCTACTTCACTACCTTTGCTCCTTACACCCTTGCCGTCGATCTCCAGTGAGTGCTCGGCAGAACCCTTGTTCTCAGCCTTGAAGGCGTAGGGCCCAGGCTTACTCAAAGTGACAATCCCCCTTAAGTCCTCTGCTAGATTAAATATCCCGATGCTGCCTGAGGGCCAGCCACACCCCGAGCACCACCTGGGCAGCGCCAAGGACCCTCATCCTGTCCGGCTTTTCGACGAACCACATCCCGATCCTACGGGTGCTCTGGGGGCCAACCACCCACAGCCGCGAATGCTCCTTGGGAGCCAGGAACTCTATGAGCCCATCCCCCACCGTAATTATCGCGAAAGCCTCTATGAGTCTCCTCTTCCACACAGTGCTCTTCTCCTCCTGCTCTTGTGCAGCTCGAAAGCTTGCTGACTTCATTTTTGGCTGAGGGGCGCAGGCTTCCCCTCAGCCATGTAGACCGCGAAGTTACGTGGCGCGTCGCTTGGCGATCACGGCAAGAATACCCAGACCCACAAGCCCCAAGGCCGCAACAACTGGCAGGGAAACCCCACCTGTGTCGGGCAGCTTCGGTGACACGCTCGCCGAAGCACTCGCCGATGGGCTTGCGGATGCGGTTGCAGATGGGCTCGCGGAGGCACTCGCCGAGGGTGTGGTCATCTCACCGCCTCCTGACACCGTAACGCTTGCCGTCATGTCGGGATGGATCGTGCACTGATAAGCGTAGGTCTCGCCCGCATCACCTTCATCGAAGGTGAAGGTGTAAGTGTCACCGGGCTGTAGGGTGGCGGAGTCGAGCTCCTTTCCGTCTGTGGAAGTGACAGTATGCGGTGCCTGTCCTTCGTTAACCCACGTGACCGTCGTCCCCGGAGCAACGCTAAGCTGATCGGGATCAAAGAAAAAATCCTGGATCGAAACCGTCATCTCATCCTGCGCCGAGGCGGCGGGAGCACAGATCAGCATGGCTGCCATAGAGAGTATGGCCAGATACAGTAGTCGCTTCAAGGCTCCTCCTTACCTTAGTTGTTTTCGATTGCGTCCCATGAAAGGCGCCTGCACCTTTCCCGGTCGAGAGGTTGAGGGGACGCCCTGCGCTACGACGTTACCTCTTACCTTTCCCTTGCTAAATTGGAGGTTTTCTCATCGATACTCCGCTCCGCAAGGACGGAGCAGCAAACCTCTTAGAGCCGAAACACCCCAAGCAATGATCGCTCCTCAGAGGCCACAGCCAACCAGGGACGATCGTCGCCGATCCAGGAGCAGATAACGCCCTGCCTCCGAGCGTTTGAGAGCACCATCATCAAGACGCTCGCCCCGAAGGAGCAAGCTAACACTAGCATCGTCAGTAGATAGGCGTTCACAGGATCCCTATCTGCCTCCTGTACTTCCTCCGCTGGCGTCAGCGGGTAGCTTCGGTCTGGCAAAGGAGCGGGAGCATTCGCTCCTCGATCCACGTGCCCCACATTCGTCCCCGCAAGTGCAGAAGGCACGTCGGGGTCGGTGACTGGCAAGGAGAGCAAGACCCCGAGGCAGCAGAGCATGATCCCCGCCAACAGGAGGAGGACCAATCGGTTGATCGTTGGCTGCTTTGCTAGGCGCAGACCCTATTCTCCTTCTCTGGCCTCTTGGTGGCCTAAAGGTAGCGAGTCCTAGTCGCGAGCTACCTGCCACAACCCTTACAAGACATCTGTCCATATTTACGTACGGACGGTTCTGGTTGGATTGTCTGCCCATAATAAATTGTTGGATGTGTATAGGAGGAGGGCAGGTAGCTATACTGCGCCTTAACGCGGCGTCGGCTAGGCCACGCAACGCACGCAGCATACTCTTGTTTGAGGGGAGTGTATGTGCTCAACTGCGCCAAAACCGCCCGAACTTCGTAGAACGCCGTAAAGCGGAAGTCCAAGCCGAGATGCACGGACTTCCGAAGATTCACCTACATAAAGAGTAAGCGATGTATTCTTGTGGCCGTAATATAGTTCTTGGCCAAACGGGTTGCAGTACGGTTGCTGTAAATTAGGCTCAAGCGAGTTCTGCCGGACTTACGTTTTCCTGCAAATCGCAACAAAATGAAGAGCCGACGAGCGGACTCGAACCGCTGACCCAATCTCCAGCTACGAGTGATCGGTCATGCGTTGCAGAAGCTTGCACGGGTTTGCAAATGCCCCTTATCTAAGGGGATTTCTTTTCTGTGCCTTGTGTTGCACCGTATTGCGTTCCCGGTGGTGTCAGGGTGGTGTCAATCGGGTCAGAATCTCGTGCGTCGGCGTCGCCATGCTCCGTCGTGTCTCCTTCTATGTCGGCGAAGGCGACGGTGCGAAGGGGCAGCTCCTTTATGAAGAAGGTGGCAACGAAGGCGATCGCCAAGATTGGCAGCCCGGCGACGAACACGGGGTGCATCGCAGCGGCAAGCCCCTCCCTGATGCCCGTCGCCACGGCCTCCGGGAGCTGGCCCAGGGTGTTGGGGTCGAGCACCGTCCCGACTCCGCCCCCTTCGGAGAGCTTCGCTGCCTGTGGGCCCTCCAGCGCCTGCGGCGGCAGGTGCTTGGGGATCTCGGTCTTTATGCCGTTGGTCATGATGGTCCCGAAGATCGCCGTGCCTAGGGTAGCCCCCAGCGAGCGCGAGAGCTGTGTGGTGGAGGTGGCGACACCGAGGTCCTCACGCGAGGTGGCGTTCTGCACCACGAGAGTGTAGGTCTGCAGGACGGCCCCGAGCCCCAAGCCGACAACGACCATGTCTAGCGTGAGCTCGGTCTGCGTCGAGCCGTACACCAGACGCGTGAGCAGGTAGTAGCCGGCCCCCATGATGAGCAGCCCCGCAAGCATGAACCCCTTGTAGCGCCCCGTGCGGGTGATGAGCCTTCCCACAACGATGCTCACCACGATGATCGACGCCGTCAGGGGGATGAGAACAGCGCCCGAGTTGGTAACGTTCACCCCGATGACACCCTGAGCATAGACGGGGATGAAGAAGATCGCCCCGAACATGCACATAGCGATAGCCAGGTTAGAGATGTTCGAGAGGGTGAAGATGGAGTTCTTCCACAGCCTCAAGGGCAGCACCGGCTCCTCGGTGTAGTACTCGTTGATAAGGAACCCGATCAGGATGAGCGCGCCGACAACGTACAGCGAGACGATCCGCCAGGAGTCCCACGAGTAGGTGGTGCCTCCCCAGGTTGTTGCGAGCAGTACCGCAACTAGCGCGAGCGGAAGGGCAGTGAAGCCGACGTAGTCCAGCCTGTGCCTCCTGGGCGTGTGCGGAACGTGGAGGTAGGCGACGATGAACACGAGCGCCGCGACGCCGAAAGGCAGGTTCACGTAGAAGAGCCACCGCCAGGAGAAGTTGTCGGTGATCCAACCACCGACTAGCGGTCCCGCGATGGAGGCGATTCCAAAGACGGCTCCTATGTAGCCCATGTACCTTCCGCGCTCGCGGGCGCTTATGATGTCGCCGATAATGGTCTGGGAGAGGGGCATGATAGTGCCCATCCCAAAGCCCTGCACGGCGCGGGCGGCGACCAGCCACCAGAAGCCCTGTGCCACTCCGGCGAGAATGGACCCCAGCATGAAAACCGCTATCCCCGCGATGTAGAAACCGCGCCTACCGTAAATGTCGGAGAGTTTGCCGATGACCGGGACGGTCACGGCGGAGGCGAGGAGTGCCGATGTGGCGATCCAGGAGTAATGCTCTATGCCACCCAACTCCGAGACTATGACGGGCATCGCAGGAGAGACTATAGTTTGGCTGACCGCTGCCACCAGCATGCCGAGCATCAGCCCGACGAAGATCACATTCTTGTAGCCGGTTCCGTTTTTTGCCATCTACTCCCCTCAGTCCATCATCAGCCGGGAGACGACGCCAAGCGCCCGCCGGAATTCCGCCAGCTCCTCTTGTGCAAACTCCTGCCGGAGACGCTCCTCGAACCCCTCACGACGCTCCTGGCGGCTCTCGATCAGGAGCCGTCCCTCCGGAGAGATGTGCAATCTCACCACCCGGTTGTCCTCCGGATCTCGCTTCCTGCGCAACAAACCCTCCCCCTCAAGCCTCTGCGCAAGGCGCGTGATGCGCGAGGGGTCGACCTCGAACCGATGACTAACCTCTCCCTGGCTTATCCCGTCCTCCTCGATGAGCATGGTCAGGAGGAACCACGTCGCCGCACTCAGGCCCACCTCGCGCTCGAAGGCGTGCTTCATCCTCCAAAAGGCGAGACCCAAAAGGGGCATCAACGAGCCGTCGCCCGCCACCTTCTCCGCCAGCATCTCGCCCTTCTTCTCCGCATGTTCGTTATCTAGCATCTCGTAGTCACCTCTAGATTTAATTGATAGCGCAAGTATAAATGCGAAACTTGCTGTGTCAACGAAAGTTTGCCTAGCATTCCGGATTACCATGGAGCTGGCCTGGGTTCGAATTCGTAGCGGAAAGCCCGGGCCGCTGCCGAGCTCTGAAGAGGCCCTCGGCTATCCGTACACGCCAGCCGAACGCCGGTTAGCCGACACCTACCGCTCGATGCAGGTCGTAGGTGACCCTCAGACCGTACGAACAAGAATCGAGGAGCTCGCCGAACATACGGCGGCCGACGAGGTCGGTTTTCGACGATTCGGCAGCCTCACTTTGTCCAGTGCGTACTAGCTTGTACTAGCCCGGTTGCAGTACGTTGAAAGTGCCTCCGATCCGACACCGCCACTCTCCAGAACCTACTGTTCCCTCGTTCCATCCAATTCCGGTCCTTTTCCGTTCCGGATTTTCGACTCTCATTTCGCACTTCTGAGCACTTATCGGGAGCCATTATCTACGAAACGCGCACCGGAAACGTACTTCCGCTGAGACTTCTTGGCAAGCGCCGATACCTACGCCTTTCTGGCCGGTGAGATAACCTTCAGCTAACACGCAAAGTGATCGGTTTCTCCGATCCTTGCCGTAGAATTTCGTCGGAATGATCCGCTCCATTCAATATGGTCTTCTAGATGCCTTCATTCCTTATTTCGGTACAGATACATCGTTATCGGGGCGAAGACGACGACGAGCCCGGCGCAGGCGGCTAGTAGCCAGCCGATCTGGCCCATTAACACGGTCCCGGACATCAGGCCGCGAACCGCGGTTACCAGATGTGTGATCGGGTTGAAGTCGACGGCCGTCTGTAGCCAGCCGGGCATCGTCTTCGGCTCCACGAAGATGTTGCTGGCGAACGTCAGAGGGAACATGATCAGCGTGCTCACCCACAACACCGAGTTTGGCGTTCTGAGTACGAGGCCGAGGGCCGTCCAGATCCACGAGAGGCTGAACGCAAACACTACAACAAGCGCGACGGAGAGAAGGACCCCGACTACGCCTCCCTCCGGCCGGAAGCCCAGAACCAGCCCTAGCAGGAGTACGATCACCGAGGCAAGTGTGTAGCGGGCTGCGTCGCCGACAAGTGCTCCAACTATGACGGACAGACGCCACACCGGGAGCGACCGAAAGCGATCCGCGACGCCTTTAGAGATGTCGGTATTGAGATTGAACCCGGTGTAGGAGGTGATGAGTATGACGGTCTGCACCAAGATGCCCGGAAGGAGGAACTGAAGGTATGCACCGGGCGAGCCACCGATGGCACCGCCCAGGAGGTAGGTGAATAGCAGTGTGAAGATGATCGGGTTGCCCACGGCGTCGAATAGTTGCTCGGGGACGTGCTTTATCTTCAGCATAGCCCGCCACCCGAACGTGAGCGAGGCAGAGAGTGCGTTCGGGCGCCTGGGGCGTTTGCTTGAGGAAAGCACCGAGCGAAGCTCGTCTTCGGAGATGGCGTGGGACGTATTGGCCGGTGTTGTCATGCGGTCTTCTCCTCTATCATGTCGGTCCCTTCTTCGGCAGGGTGCCCGGTTAGGGCGAGGAACACTTCGTCGAGGCTCGGCTGTCCGAGGGCGAAGTCTGTAGTGGTGATGCCGGCGCGGGACAGCTCCGCGAGGGCTTGGGATACCCGATCGGGTTCGGAGACCCTCGCCACGAGCGCAACCGGGTCCGAAGGAGTTTCCACCGCGACGCCGAGCGTTTGTGAGAGGATTCGCTCTGCCTCAACGCGGGCTTCCGGTTCACGCAGTCTGACGCGGAGGACCCCAGAGCCAACCGAGTTCTTCAGTTCACCGGGAGTTCCCTCAGCGATGACCTTGCCATTGTCTATCACGACGATCCTATCGGCGAGCTGGTCGGCTTCGTCGAGGTACTGCGTCGTCAGAAGCACCGTCGTTCCCTCGTAAGCGAGCGCCCGGATGATGTCCCAGACCTGGTTACGGCTGCGGGGATCTAGTCCGGTCGTCGGCTCGTCGAGAAAGATGAGGTCCGGCGTGACGACTATACTCGCGGCGATGTCTAGCTTCCTCCTCATGCCCCCGGAATAGGTTTTCACCTGGCGATCCGCCGCGCCGGCGAGCCCGAAGGCTTCCAGGAGTTCGTCGGCGCGCATCTTTGCCTCCTTGCGCGAAAGTCCTAGTAAACGGGCTATGAGGACCAGGTTCTCGAATCCAGTGAGGTCCTCGTCGACCGAGGCGAACTGTCCGGTGAGGCTCACCCGCCCGCGCACCGCGTCGCCCTCGCTCACTACGTCGAGAATCGCAAGAGCACGGCGGGAAGCATGTTCTTATTGCAGGCGGTTGCCGAGCGGAGCGGGATGAACCTGACCGACTTGCAGTGCATCACCATCCTCACTTCGACGGGTCCGATCACCGCCGGGCGCCTGGCGGAGGAGATGGGGCTCACGACGGGCTCGGTAACCGGCGTGATCGACCGGATGGAAAGGGCGGGCTACGTGCGGCGGGAGAAGGACCCCGACGACGCGCGACGGGTGATCGTACGGCCTGTTTCGGAGAAGTTGGAGAGCGCGGGGGCGGGTTTCTTTGCTTCGCAGGGCAGGGTGCTCGAAGAGTTGATGTCGGAGTACGACGATCGGGATCTCACGCTCTTCCTCGACATCATGCGGAAGTCCAACGCCATGACCCGGGAGGAGACCGCCAGGATCCGGGTCGCGTCAAGAGGGGGCGAAGGGGGCGAGTTCTCGGCTCCTTTAGTCTCGGCGCAGAGCGGGCGGGTGGTGTTCGCCAACGGGGCTTCCCGGCTCGCTATCCGGGCCGGCTCCGGGATGGACGATCTCTACCGGGCACGCTTCGAGGGGCCTGTACCGAAGGTCGATGTGGCAGACGGTATCGTGACCTTCCGCTATCCTCGCGGCTTCGGCGGGCTTTTCGAATGGCGCAACCGCTCCGGGGGAGAGGTAACGCTTAACGCCGCGGTGCCCTGGGAGGTCGAGGTGCGCGGCGGAGCGTACAAGGTCGAGGCGGACCTCAGCGGACTGAAGCTGATCTCCTTCGTCTTGACGCGGGGGTCCAGCGACGTCGACCTGACGCTTCCGGAGCCATCGGGGACGGTTCCGGTACGCGTGTCCGGAGGTGCTAGCAAGGCGAACATACGCCGTCCGGCAGGGGTCGAGGCGCAACTGAGCGTGAAAGGCGGCGCAAGCAAGCTGAGCTTCGACGAGCAAAACCTCGCCGCCGTGGGCGGCAAGCTCCGGCTTCAGAGCCCCGGCTACGACAGTGTTTCCGACCGCTACGAGATCGAGGTCTCCGGCGGCGCCAGCAAGGTCAACGTTCAGTGAGCCAACAAGCCGAGACCACAACCTCGCCTACGCGAGTCAGAACCGGTGCCGCATCGCACCTCTACACCCATAGAGGGGACGCAGTCACCGGCCCTGGATCCGCTGGTCGCACCGAGAAGGTTCCCGAGGAGACCGCAGAGATGTATCCTGACTGTGGCTGACCGCTCCTAGCCGCCCCATTCGGTGCCGGTTCTCCCAATACCGAA
>JAJNDJ010000284.1 GCA_021156345.1 Rubrobacteraceae bacterium
TCGGCGTCACCGCAAAGAGCAGCAAACCTAGGGCGACCGAGGAGGCGGTGCACGCCCCGCCAAGGGCGAGTGCTTTGCGGGGAAATTGGGTTAGGGTCTTCGAGTGGAGGAAGGGCTTCTCGATGAGGCGATTGGTCACAACAGCCGGGACGTAGGAGACGGCTAGGACGGCCGTGCCTTCGAGGGGTGACAGTTTTCCCCAGAGGGTAGCGGCGAAGACGAGCGGCGGCCAGTGCCACAGGTACCACGAGTAGGAGATCCGCCCGACGTGCCTGACAGTACCCAGTCTAAGCAGACGTGCCGGTCCTGCAGAGGTCGTCGTGGGCCCGATCCCGGCCCCGATGATCGCCGCGGTACCCAGGGTCGGCACAAGCGCCGCGTACCCCGGAAAGAGGGTGCCGTCATTGAACCGGTAGGTCGCGAACGCGATAGCGCCCATCCCCAACCACCCCAGGGCGAAGGCTACCCATCGGGGCTGCCTCCCCAGGCGTGAGGCCGGCACGAGCGCCAGCATCCCGCCTAGCGCGAGCTCCCAGCCGCGGGTCAGCGTGGAGAAGTAGGCGGCCCCAGCTTGCACCTGAGTGGAGTAGACGCTGTAGGTGAGGGACGCGATAGTCACAGCCGCGAAGGCTGCCGCAGTGTTGAACCGGACTCGCCTGCAATCCGGCTGCGAAGTAGTCGGTGGCCCTGGCAGCGAGTAGCCAGTTCATGACGTAGAGACCGGAGGCGACCACTCCCAACGAGACCTCGTCCATGCGGACCGGGTCAAACCGTGGCCACATCCCCACCACCAAGACTACGGCTCCGAGCACGACCACAGTCAGAGGTAGCAGGCGCTTTGCACGCCGCGAGTAGAAGCGTGCGAGTGAGAGTGTGCCGGTCTTCTCCAATTCTCTGAGGAGCAGTCCAGTAATCAAATAGCCCGAGATCACGAAGAAGACGTCCACGCCGACGTAGCCGCCCGGCGCGAACGGCACTCCGGCATGGTAGAGCAAGACCGCGCCTACGGCCAGCGCCCTCAGACCCTCTACGTCCGGACGGAATCCCTCCTTCGGCGATTCCAGGTCTCCTTCGGCAGGCGATTCGTCGGGGGTGTCGGCTGACCTGCCGGGGACCACGCTACGACCAAAGGCGCTCCTGACGGTGCGAAGGTATGTAGCAGCTCCGCTAATTATGCTCAAAGAGGTCCCACCAACCGCCGAGTGGGGTGATGCACTCCCAGAGAGATGGAGCACGGGCTATCGAGAATCCAGCTTATGAACCGCTCCCGAGTCACGCTGACCAGACTGACGGCGTTTATTCCGACCATCTCCGGAGAGGGATCGAGCGCCACCCTCCCCACACCCGCGCAGGGTCCGAAGAGCATCGAGACGAGTTCCCCGGAGGTGGTCTCCCTGGCCCGCCAGTCCTGCTCGAATACGCCTTCGAGCCAAACGAACATTTCCGCCTCGCCCTCGCCGCTAAAGACTGGCAATGCTTGCTCGCCGCTACAAGCCACCATGAGCACCTCCATCTGGCGATCCTCGTGCCTCACCACCAGCCAAAAGGTTGAAGACGGGCATCTCCGTGATGACTGTTGGAGCAGCTTCGCGCTGTTGACCTCGGTCACCTTGCTTCCTCCTCTTTGTTTGTTCTTTGCACACTGACAGCGCACGCCCTGCGCTCCGCACGGCTTCGGGATGAGCGGGCAGGCTAAGGCTTGGTGCAGGCTCTAGGCATTCGGATGGCGTCGTAAATTTTGATCATCGTCGCGAGGAGGCCCTTGAAGATGAGGTTGCCGATCCAAAGCAGCAACCCACAACGATGATCCTCTATGTAGTCGAAACCGCATACGCTCCTTGGCCGATGCTTCAGTACCTACGAGGACCTCGTTCCATTGCCCATCGAATACCGCTCCACACGCTGCTCGTTTTCCCAGCACCCCAGGGAGGACTCCCCGGCCGACGGTCTCCCTGTCTCTTGTCATCTGATTCCTGCAAACGCGCCACAACGACTGGGCAGAAGGCCTGGCGGACGATAGAGTCGGAGACACTGCCCATCAACGCCCTGCCAATAGAGCTCCTACCCCGCGTACCTACGACGATCAGGTCGACCACTAACTCCTCGGCCAAGTCAACCACTTCTTCCGCCACCTCACCTATCCTGAGGTGAGCTGCGGCCACGGTCCCGCCGGCGATCCTTACGTTCCTGTCCAACTCCCAGAGCCTCTCTAGGCCTGCTCGCTCGGCTCCCTCGCGTAGTTCCCATTCAAGGTGCCGGGCGCTAATGGGAGCGTAAGCCGGGTATCCTGGCAACCGCTCGACATAGACCAAGTGCAACTCGCAGTCGGCGCTTTTGCCAGGCGGATAGCCGCGTGGATGGCAAACTCGGTACCTTCTGACCCGTATGCGGCCAACAAGATTTTATTCAGAGGAGTGTGCATCTTCCGTCGCTCCTTCGCGTTTGCTCGTCAAGCTGTTCGTCGTGCGATCAAGCCGTAAAGACACAGCAGAAAGAGAGCACCCAACGTCGCTATCGGTAAGGACCATGCTTCGAAGCTCGTAGCCTCCCCGCCACTGAGTACTCCGAAGACGAAGCCTCCCAAGGAGGCTCCCGCCATTCCCAAGATGATGGTGATTATAGAGCGACCAGGATCCGGCCCAGGCACGATTATAGCCTTCCTCCTCCGTGTCAAGCTCTTTCCCGTCCTGTTGGGTAGTCTGGAGGCGGGAAATTGGATCGGCGTTTGACTGCCATTAGGATTTTCAAAGGAGCTGTACTCCCTGCACCGTGCTGGGGTAGGATTGCTCCAGACGATAATGATGCGGATACTGATCGTGGAGGACGAGGAGCACCTTGCGGATCTCCTGGCCGAGGTCCTCGGCCGTGAGGGACACGTCGCCAACACGGCTTCCGACGGTCGCTCGGGACTCACCCTAGCCCTGAGCGAGGATTTCGACCTGCTGGTAGTCGACTGGATGTTGCCCGACCTCGACGGGATCCAGGTCGTCAAAAGGCTCAGGGCGGCGGACGTTCGCGTCCCGATTCTGATGCTCACAGCCCGCGCCCAGGTCGAAGACCGCGTCGAGGGTCTGGATGCCGGGGCTGAT
>JAJNDJ010000023.1 GCA_021156345.1 Rubrobacteraceae bacterium
CATCCTCACCGAGTTCAGTGAAGATAGCGTTACCGGCTTCTGGTCGGAGGAGGTTCAGTGATGAGAGAAGAGTACATGATCGAGCGCCAGGGCAAGAGGTTCGTGCTCTATGCTGGGCTTTTGGAGGAGGCGCACAGCCGGGGGCTCAGGAGCATCGAGACGGAGCTCTTGCAGGTTCCTACGAAGGAGAACGGCGAGGTCGCGATCGTGAAGGCCGTGATCCGGACGGAGGAGGGCAAGTTCGGCGGCATCGGCGACGCTTCCCCGCAGAACGTGAACCGGGCCATAGCTCCGCACTTGATCCGGATGGCCGAGACGCGGGCCAAGGCGCGCGCTCTCAGGGACGCCATCAACGTCGGCGTAACCGCTTTCGAGGAGCTCGGTGGCGAGGAAGAGGTTGTTGAGTCTTCGGGGACACAGGAGCGTGAAGGGCGGCCCAGGGCGCAGACCGAGGAAGGAAGGGGCGAGCTTCCTGCGACCAGGAAGCAGCTCAACTACCTGGAGGCACTCATCTCTGACGTCGTCGAGGATGGGATCGGGCGCTTCGAGGAGATGGTCGGAAAGCCTGTAGGGGAGCTCACCCGCGAGGAGGCGAGCGAGTGGATCGGGCGTCTCTCTGGGAGGGCCGCGTAGTGGGTGGGTCCGCCTGGATCGCTGCCTTGGGCGAGGAGGTCGTCTACGAGGAGGACCTCCCCGCTTGCTGCAGGCGCAGCGCCCTTCACTACGACGAATCGTTCGAGTGCCCGGTATGTGGCGCGATGTGGCGGGAACCGCTGCCTGTGCAACCCGAGGAGGACGCCTTCGCACAGCGCGAAGAGCGTAGAGGAGCAGCGTAGGGAGGGAGATCGAAGGTGAGCGGAGAAGCAAAGCGCAAAGCGCGCAAGAGGCGGAGCGCCCTCAGGCCCGATACCGCGCTCGTCCCCGTAGGAGGCGAGCCCGAGCATGAGATCTACGTGTGGTCGTTGCCTACGTGCTGCCTGCGCTCCCTCAAAGAGATGGCCATGTCCGAGGTGGGCGAGCGACGGCGCCTCGAGTTGGATTGCTCGTGCGGGCGGAGCTGGCGCATCACATCCAGCCTCGACCCTCGCATCCTGGAACGCTTCGTTACCCATGGAGGCCCACGGGTCGGGGGATCGTATCCGGCGGCATGATGAGAGCACTCGAGCTAGTCAGGGAGGGCACGCGAGAGCGGAGATGCTGACTAGCTAACACAGAGGGGAGACGTAATGATAGAAGCACAGGATGTTCTGACACAGTACTTGGGCAGGGTGCGGGGTGGCAGGTTGCTCGATGCGGGTGAGGAGAAGGCTCTCGCCAGGCGTGCCCGCGGGGGGGACATGAGGGCCCGTCAGAAGCTCATCGAGTCGAACCTGCGGCTCGTCATCTCCATCGCCAAGAAGTACAGGGGGCGTGGCGTGCTCTTCGAGGATTTGATCCAGGAGGGGAACGCAGGCTTGATCCGGGCCGTCGAGAAGTTCGACCCCGAGATGGGCAACCGCTTCTCCACTTACGCGACGTGGTGGATCAGGCAGGCCGTCACCCGGGCCGTTGCCGACCACGCCCGCACCGTTCGCCTTCCCGCGCACGTCGTTGATGCCCTCTACCGCCTGCGACGCGCAGAGAACGCTTTGAGCATCGAACTCGGCCGCGACGCGACCGAGGAGGAGATCGTCGAGAGGCTCGGCGTAAAACCGGAGGAAGCCAGGCGTCTGCGCGAGGTCAGCCAGCCCATCTCCAGCATCAATGCGAAGATCAACGCCGACGAAGGCTCCGAGTTTGGCGAGTTGCTCCCTGACGAGCGCTCCGGCGACGACTACGCGCGAGTCGAGGTCGGCCAGTGGGAGCGGGCGCTCGTCGAGGCCGTGAGGTCCCTGCCCAAGCGGGAGGCCAGGATCATCGAGATGCGCCACGGCCTCGACGGCAACGAGACCCTAACCCTGCGCGAGGTCTCCGAGGAACTTGGCATCTCCCAGGAGAGGGCCAGGCAGGTCGAGATCAAAGCCCTGAGGACCATCCGCACCGGTCGCTACGCCAGCACCCTGCGCCGCGCCCTCTCCGAGGCCGTGTAGAACAGGCCCAAATGGGCTAAGGTGCTCTCCAGAGGCACAATGGCGAAGGGAGCCCATGGAGACCACGGAGCGTAACACAGAGCGGGCGCGACAATTGTTCGAAGAGTTGGGTGGAGCCGTCCTCGACGGCTTCCCCAACATCCATTCGCAAGTTCACCATACAAAAGCAGGAACCCCTTATCTGAAGACACCGGGAGTCGTCGTGTTGGCGAGGCCCCAGACCAACGTGGCGGTGCTCGGAGGGTTCCTCGAAGGCTTCGACCCCGAACTCAATTTTGCCGGCTACATTAAGGACCCTACGCTGCTCCCTGACTCTTCACAGCTCTGCAAGACGGCGGGCCAAGTGTGCTACGGTAGCTTCGGGCCCCGGCGCACGAGGAATGAGAACGCCGACGCGTACTTCGAGCGCCTGACCTCCGCCGGACATGGTTCTGTTCTGGAACATGCTAGCTTCAGCTTCCTGCTTTACGGGATCAGCCGCAGCGTGACCCATGAGCTGGTGAGACATCGCGCAGGAGCCGCTTTTTCCCAGATTTCGCAACGCTATGTATCAGGAAATGTACTACGCTTCGTAGAGCGTCCGGAATACCAGGAAGACGAGGAGTTGCACGAGGTCTTCGAGGAGCGGGCTGACAGGGCTGCGGCGGAGTACGAGGCGATGGCCGAACAGTTGCTGGAGCGCCAGGAGGGTGGGGCGAGCATGCTCACCGCAGACTACAAGACCGATGCGAGAAAGAAGGTGCAACAGACCGCGCGCTCCCTGTTGCCGAACGAGACAGAGGCCCCGATGGTCTTCACGGGGAACGTACGCGCCCTAAGACACATCATCGAGATGCGGGCCGACGCGCACGCGGAGAGCGAGATCCGCAACCTGGCCCTCCGCATCTTCCTGTGCCTGCGGACCGCTGACCCCATCCTGTTCGGCGACTACGAGCTGGCGGAGCTTCCCGACGGAACGTATACCGTATCGACCAAGAACCGCAAGGCATAGGCCTTCAAGAAGGAAGCACGAAATCCGTCTAACTCGCCTCGCCGCGGACGGCCCTGGAGAGTTGCCCCTCGGCCGCCGCGACCTCGTCGTCCTCGATCCTGCGGAACAGAGGCTTAGCCCCCGCAGCGCGGTAGCCCTTCGGCAGATCATCGAGGTCCGAGACGCGGGCTATGGGGCCTTCGAAGAACTCCTCTAGCCGTCCGATAGCCTCAGGGACGTAAGGTGCTGCGTGGTAGGCGAGGGAGCCGAGCAGGACGGAGCAGGTATAGAGCGTGAGGCGGGTCTGCTCCGGGTCCTCCTTGCGGGTCTTCCAGGGGGCGGAAGCATCGAAGAACCGGTTGGCGCTCCTGCCCATCGCCAGGAGCTCTCCCAGCGCTTCGCGGGGTCTTGGGGCGAGCATTTTTGCCTCGTAGCGCGCCTCTAACTCCCTGAAATCCTCCAGGACCGCCACGGCGTCTTCAGATAGCTCCTCGGGGCGTGGGACCTCTCCTTCGAAGTATTTCTCTGCAAAAGAGAGCACGCGGTTTATGTAGTTGCCGAGGTTCCCGATCAGATCCGAGTTCACCCTGCTCTGGAAATCCCGCCAGGAGAAGATCACGTCCCCCGTCTCGGGCAGGTTCGAAGCCAGATAGAAACGCAGAGGGTCGGTGGGGAAGCGGTCCAGGGCCTCGTGCAGCCAGACGGCCAGATTACGGCTCGTGGACATCTGCATCGCCCGCCGCTCCCCGTCGACCAGGACCTCCAGGTTCATGAACTCGTTGGCAGGCACGTCGTAGGGGAGGATAAAGGGTTCCTCACCGTCTTCTGCGGTGCCCATGAGCTGGGCAGGCCAGATCAGGGTGTGGAAGACCGTGTTGTCCTTCCCGATAAAGTGTATGAGCCGGCTCTCAGGCTCCTGCCAGTACTCCCTCCACCTGTCGGGTTCCCCGATGTTCTCTGCCCACTCCATGGTCGAGGAGACGTAGCCGATACAGGCGTCGAACCACACGTAGAAGCGCTTGTCCTCGAAGCCAGGCTCGGGGATGGGGACGCCCCACTCGATGTCCCGCGTTATGGGCCGCTTCTCCAGGCCGCCGTCTATGATGCCGAGGATGAAGTTCTTGACCGAGGTGCGCCAGTGCTCCTGTCCAGCGACGTACTCCCTCAGCCTCTCGGAGAACTCGGGGAGGTCGAGGTAGAGGTGCGTAGTCTCCCTGACCTCGACAGGTCCGCCCGTTACCTTGGAGTGCGGCTCGATGAGCTCGTACGCTTCGTACCACGAGCCGCAGTTGTCACACTGGTCGCCCCTCGCCTCTTTGTAGCCGCACACGGGGCAGGTCCCCTCTACGTAACGGTCGGGCAGAAAACGGCCCTCCGTAGGGCTGTACATCTGCTTTGACTCGGCCTCCGAGATGTAGCCGCCTTCCTTTAGCTTGCGGTAGAAGAGCTGGGTATTCTTCGCGTGAAGCGGGGTCGAGGTGCGCGAGAAGTTATCGAAGGAGATACTGAAACGTTCGAAAGTCTCCTTCATATTGGACCACCAGTAGTCGACGACCTCTTGCGGGTCCTTCCCCTCACGCTCTGCCGTCAGGGTGATAGGCACTCCGTGCTCGTCGGTGCCGCAGGCGTAGACCACGTCCTCGCCACGCGCTCGCAGATAGCGCACGAACGCGTCAGCGGGCAGGTAAGCGCCCGAAATCTGCCCAACATGCAAAGGCCCGTTTGCATATGGCAACGCCGAGGTTACGAGATACCGTCGTCTCTGCTCGCTCATAAACTAAGGATAACAGCAGAAGGCTACAGGCATCAGCATTGCTTTGATGCGAATCTTGCGCGGTGGCGTATCGCTGGATCTGCCTGTAGCCTGAAACCTTCCAGTGCTACCATTCTCCGGATGAGCTCAGAGCTGCCGCTTCAGGTCCCTTTTCGCCGTCTCGTCCCCGGGGCGGGGATGCCCGAGCGCGCCCATGCCGGGGATGCTGGCTATGATCTGCGTTCGGTCGAGAGGGTGGATTTGGCGCCGGGATCCCGGGCTCTGGTGCGGACAGGGATCTCGGTCGCCATCCCTGAAGGTTACGCTGGGCTCGTGCTCCCACGCAGCGGCCTCGCGGTGAGGCATGGGATCTCCCTCGTCAACACGCCAGGCCTTATAGACTCGGGCTACCGCGGTGAGATCCGGGTCCCCCTCATAAACCACGACCGCGAGGAGACCTTCCTGATCGAGGAGGGAACCAGGATCGCGCAGCTCGTCCTCGTACGTGCCGCGTCAGCATTCTTCGCCGAGGTAGAGTTCCTCGAGTCGGCAGCCGACGGCCGCGGTGAAGGTGGCTTCGGCTCTTCCGGATCCTAGCGTGAGGTTCGTTGCTAAACTGCGTCCGGATTGAACGCCACCACCCACGCCGTCTTCGGGATCGCAGCCCTGGCCGGCGCGGCGCTCGTTACAGGGGCCGACCCGCCCGCCTACGTCTACCCTGCCGCCGTCGCCGCCGCCTGGCTGCCCGATATCGACAACCCGCGCAGCACCCTGGGCAACGGCCTGAACCGGCTGAACAATCCCACGCTCAACCTCCTGAGCCGCCCCTTGAGCTGGGCCCTGAGGACGGCGTCTTTCGTGCTCGTCAGGACCGTCGGCCACCGCACCATGACCCATTCAGTGTTAGGTGTTCTCCTCTTTTCACTGCTGGTCTTGCTGTTTTTGGGACGTTTTCCGAACCTCTACCTCGCCCTCGTCGCCGGCTACGCTTCGCACGTCGTCGCCGACGCGCTCAACACCCGCGGCGTGCCGCTCCTTTGGCCCATGGGAAAGCCGTTCAGGCTGTTGCCTGGGGGTGTCAGGTCCGGCGGAGCCGCCGAGGTTGGCGTGGCCCTCGTGGCTCTCGCCTTCACCCTCTACGCTCTGCTGATACTCTATCCTGGATTGCGCGGTGTGATCGGCCTTCAGCCAATCTAGCATCTTGAGGCTCGCTGGGTGCGTGGCCTTGCCTCGCTCTTCGTTGTGGGCTATGGCGCGCCGCAACGACTCCTCGGCCGCCCGGTGTAGATCCTCGCTGGCCAGAGTGCGCAGGCGTCCCACGCTCGGGTAGTCGCGGGCTGGTTCGATCTTGTCCGCGACGTAAAGAACGAGGGCGAGCGGCCCCATCCCCGGCCTCCCCGTCGTGTGGGCCCTGACGGCCTCTAGAACCTCCTCGTCATCGATGCCAAGCTCGCGCCTCGCCAGCTCGTCGGCCACGGGCCCGTGTAGCAACTTCGGGCTCTGCCGTTCCGGATCACCCACCTGAAGATGCCATTGATCGGCCAGCTTCAGAAATTCTTCTGGCCCCGTCTCGCGGGCTGCGTCGTGCAGCAGGGCGGCCAGGCGTGCCCTGTCCGCATCGAGATCGTGGGCCAGCGCCAAACGCTGGGCGGTGTCAGCTACCCTCAGGGTGTGTTCGTAACGCCCCTCCGAGAGCCTGGAACGGGCGAAGGCTTCGGCTCTTTCGAGGAGAGTGTGGGTTATCGCGTGGTCCTCCATCCGGCGGATTGTAGAATACCTGCGTGCGTGACGGGAAAAACATACAGAGAGCCGAGATCGTAACCGTGGGGACCGAGATGCTCCTCGGCGACCTCGTCGATACGAACACGGCCTGGATCAGCCAGCGGCTCACCGGGCTCGGGGTGGGTATCTACCGCCACACCACCGTCGGGGACAACTCGGAGAGGATCGTTGCCGCCCTGCGCGAAGCCGCCTTCGGCGCCGACCTTGTGGTAACCACGGGAGGTCTCGGCCCTACCTCGGACGATCTGACCAACGCCTGCCTCTCGACCCTGACGGACCGCGAGATGGTCGAGTACCCCGAGGCCAGGGAACACGTGGACAGGATGTTCACGAAGTTCGGGCGCAAGCCGACAGCCAACAACTACAAGCAGGCCCTCTTCCCCGAGGGAACCAAGCTCATCCCCAACCCGGTGGGGACCGCGATGGGGGCGCTTGTAGATTGGGAAGGGACCCTGTTCGCCACACTCCCAGGGGTGCCCTCGGAGATGAAGAGCATGTTCGAGGCGACGCTCGAGCCCCTGATCCGGGCCCGCAGCGAAGGCTCTATCGTCTCCAAGACCCTCCACTTCGCCGGTATCGGGGAGTCCGCGCTCGCGGAGAAGGTCCAGGAGTTCCTCGACGCAACAGACCCCACGGTGGCCCCACTGGCGGGCCAGGGCAGGGTGCGTCTCCGTATCACGACCAGAGCAGCCACTGAGAGGGAGGCGCAGGAGAGGATAGAGCCGGTCGAAAAAGAGATCATCGCCCGCCTCGGCGACTACTACTTCGGCGATGACGACGAGACCCTCGAAAGCGCGGTCGGACGCCTGCTCCTGGAGCGGGGCGCCACCCTGGCCCTCGCAGAGAGCTGCACAGGGGGACTTCTCGCCAAGCGCCTGACCGACATGCCAGGATCCTCTGCATTCTTCGGAGAGGGGCTCGTTACCTACTCGAACGAATCCAAAGAGCGCCTGCTCGGGGTGCCGCATGCCTTGATCATGGACCACGGCGCCGTCTCGGAGCCCGTGGCGCGCGAGATGGCCGAGGGCGCGCGCAGGATCTCAGGCGCCGCCTACGGGCTCTCGGTCACCGGAATAGCAGGTCCTGACGGCGGGACGGAGGAGAAACCCGTCGGGCTCGTCTTCGTAGGGATCTCTGATCCGGAGGACACGTCCGCCCACAAGCTCGACCTCACCGCCTGGGCCCGCTCCAGGGAGTCGATCCGCGAGCGGAGCGCGAACCGGGCCTTCGACCTACTCAGGCTTCGCCTGGAAGAGAAACAATCTTGAATTACCTGCAAATCCGCCATTTCTTGTCCGTCTGCCTGTCTGCATATCTTACACACTACAGCTCATAACACAGTTCTTAAACTGTGGATTAGTCTGTGTGCGTGAGTTCCCGTAGCCTCTCCAACTTCGCCTGAAGCTTCCGTGCCTGCTTAGGTCTTGTCGTCTCAAGCTCTCCAATCTCTCGCTTCCACGCCTCTACAGCAGCTTGTGGCGTGCAGTGCTGTCCAAGATGGATAACCTCTTGCTTCACCTTGCCCTGCTCACGGTAGGAGCGTACAGCTTGATAGTA
>JAJNDJ010000285.1 GCA_021156345.1 Rubrobacteraceae bacterium
GAGTAGGCGAGGGTGCGTTCACTCATGGCGGTCAAAGCGTGGTAGGCGCTCTCGGGGAAATAGCGCAAGACGCGCGTGGTCAGGTAGGACTTTCCGCCTGAGGAGGGACCCTTGACGGCGACGCTTACCGGCTTCTCAAGGAGGCGGCTGGTCAGGGCGAGGTAAAGGAGCTTGAGGACCCTTGACTCGCCGGCGACTCCGGATTGTTTGAGCGTCCTTGCAAAGCGGTCCAGAATGCGATCTTCTCTTGCCAGCTGTTTGCACGCCTGCCACGCTCTGCGGTCTCTGGCTTCTTCTTCGAGACGGACTTCCTCGGCCCAGCACCTCGCCGCTTTGACGGCCTTCCGCAAGTTCTCCTTGAAGTGATCCGGGTCCTGGACGTGGAGCTCGCTCGGGTCCTTGGCACCCTCGAGCTCTACACGATGAAGCTTCTCGCGCAGGGTGGAGGCCGCGAGCTGCTCCCACAGGGCGGCGCCGCCTTCGTCGGGTTCCACGACGGCGTAGAGCTTGTCTATGTCCTGGAGGTGCTTGGCCCACTCCTCTTTGAAGTTGCTCGCGCCAGGGATGCCCAGGGCTTCTACGCCGTGATGCCAGAGGGTGTGGCAGTCGCTCTCGCCCTCGACGAGGACCACGTAGCCGGCCTCCTTCGCTCCCTCCAGGCGCCAGAGGCCGTAGGGAAGGGTCCTGCTGCCTGACCTCCACCGGAAGCGCTCGTCGCCGAGGACGTCCTTTTTTAGGGCGCGCCTGAAGCGGACGGCCTTCTCGTGCCCCTCACGGTCCCTGTAGGGGATGCGGATCGCCGGCGAGCCAGAGTAGGTAATGTCGGAGAGCCCGAGACTTTTCAGAAACGCTACTGGCAGTCTCTTGGCCTCAGCGTAGGCTTCGAGGGTGCAAGAAGGTGGAGTCCGGCGCGGATCGGAAACGGCGCCTCCCACTCGTCCGCCGTGGCCGTCCGAGGAAAAAAGATCGCGCATCTTCAAGCCGAGAGCCTCGACGACCTCCTCGGTGGAGCATCCCGCGCGGCAGAGGAGGAGGACACGGCCGTCCTCCCCCTCCTTTATGTCGAGGTTTGGGGTTTTGCTGTCGTCGTGTGCGGGGCAGAAGGCCCGGTAGAAGCCGTTCTGACTCCTCACGCCCTGCAGGCGAGCCAGGAGGGACTCGACCGGCTGAGACGGCGCGCTCACGACGATCCCCCGCGGCCGCCGCACGGAAGTAAGGTGAGCGATGGTGGGATCTCCTGGTTAGCCTCGTGCGTCGTTCTCGGTGCGATCATCCTTCTCTCCCTTCGCCTCTCCACCGCTATGGGCTGCGCTCCCGGCATCGGCCTTCTTCCTCTCGTAGCACTCGAAGACGTAGACCCACGCGCGCGCCCGGGCGTCGCGGGCACTCGTTTCGGGGGCGGGGTCCGTGCGACGTCCTCCTGAGAACGCTCTACCCACGATCGCTCGACCACCTCCTCGCGACGAGATGGCGCCGGTATTCTTGCAGCGCGACGCGCTCCAGGACGGCCCTCCTTGCAGTGGACCAGTCGCGCTCGCGGACGGCGGATTCCTCCCGCAGGGCTAGCCGCCCGATGCAGACCTTCAGCGAGGCTGTGTTGTTCGTCTCACCCACGCCCGGACCCCGGACGGCGCGGGCTTGACCTGCTGCGCATGCGCTCGATGTCTTCCTCTGTGTAGTAGCGGTGGCCGTTACGGTCGCGGAGAGCAGGAGGGAAGAAACCCCGCTTCTCCCCCACCCTCAGCCACTCGGCAGAGATGCCCAGCTCGCGGGCCGCCTCGGAGATCCTGTAGGTGGTGCGCCTGTTCTCTCCCATGCCTCCACGGTAAGGGGTGCCGATTAGTTCGGGTACCGGAAAAGTAAAGAAAAACTATTCCGGTGTTAACACCGAGGGATGCGGATATCACCCGACAGGGTGATTCGTGACAACCTCCTCCAAACAAGCTCCACACATCGTCTCGCGATGAGCGGTAGCTCAACACAAGGATTCGTGGTCCTTGTTGTGTATCAGATAAGGAGTAGCGTGAGCCTGCTACAAGGGAGGTAGCATTCACCATGGCGAATACTTATGCGCCACTACTACCCGTAGTGCCGAGCTCAGGCCCTATGATCAGTCGAAGGTGTCTAATGTCGATCTAATGGGGCAATCTTATGCAGGATGCCGAATATGATCTTCGGAGAATTCCCCTTCCTCGGCACAAGCACAAGAGCCCGTTAGGGATTAGTGTTAGGGCAATGAGCAGCAGTACGGCCAGAAGGATCATGCGGCGGATCGGGATGCCGCTCCTGGGGTTGGTCGTCGCGCTCTTGGCCCTCGCTGTAGCCGGGGCGATCTACCAAGCCGTCGCTACAGAGCTTGCCGAGCGAGCCTATCCTCCGCCCGGTGAGATGGTCGACGTGGGGGGCTACAGCTTACACATTAACTGCGTGGGCCAGGGCAGCCCGACAGTCGTCTTGGATGGGGGATCGGGGGAGATGTCGGCCCAGTGGGTCCGGGTGCAGCGGGAGGTCTCCGATACCACACGCGTGTGCGCCTACGACCGGGCGGGGATGGGCTGGAGCGAGACGGGCCCCGAACCCCGCGACGCCAAGCAGATCTCTAGCGAACTGCACACCCTGCTCAGCAAAGCTGGCATCGAAGGCCCTTACGTGCTGGTGGGCCACTCGTTCGGCGGCATGTACATGCAAACCTACGCCGCCCGGTATCCAGACGAGGTGGCAGGCGTGGCCTTAGTCGATTCCCCTACTGAGCCGGATCAGTTCAGCCAGCGATCGGAAGCACGGGATAGCTACGAACCACAAAAGCAGAGTTTCGCCGTGGTTCCCCAGCTGGCGCAGCTCGGGGTTTCCCTGCTGGCGCGGCTCGGGGTCGTCCGCTTGTTGTCCAAGCTCGATCCGGCGTCCCCCGAGTTGCCGCCCCAGCAGCGCGCGCAGATCGATGCACTTACCCCCTCGACGCGACAAGTGAGTACCAGCGCAGGAGAGTTTTTTGCCCCCACCCAAACGCGCAGACTAGGCAGCCAGGGAAGCCTGGGGAACAAACCGCTTGCGGTGGTCACTGCAGGCACACAGGAGCCCAGTTGGCTCAAGCGGCAGGACAAACTGGCCACTCTCTCGTCCAACTGCGTCCACCGTGTCGTGAAGGGGGCGACGCACACATCCCTGTTGTACGAGCGGAGCGA
>JAJNDJ010000024.1 GCA_021156345.1 Rubrobacteraceae bacterium
AGCGGACAAGCAAGAAAACGCTCTCGCAGTTCTTCTTGATGCGATCGAACTTATCGACGTAGGCCGTGTCAGCCTCACCCTGCCCACACTTCACTACATCCCTTTCCCCGTCCCCTGCGCTGTTTATGGTGTCGTTGCCTTCCTCACCCAAGAGCAGGTCAGAACCAGTATTGCCATATATGCGGTCGTTACCTTCTCTGCCAACCACCGTGTCGTTGCCAGCCCCAGCGTAGAGCACGTCAGGACCCCCTAAACCGGAGAGGTAGTCTTTGCCCCCACTGGCGTGGATCACGTCATCTTTGTCTGTGCCTATGAGATCGTCTGCTCCTCTAACGAGGGCAGAGTATACACGCCTTAAGGAGGGAGGACAGCACCTCCTCCTGGGGAGGGTCTATGACTCTGGCATGTAGGTCTCTGTATTCAGCGAGCTGTGTAGAAGGCGCATTCTGCGAGGTCCATATGCAGGGCGTGCATAGATCCCCCTCTGAGAGGCGCGAGGAAGGCTTCTGAGGCCACTCACGCCGATCTGCAGTTGTAACCGCATAAGCTTGGTGGAGATTCGCTACACAAGAAGATAGTCCCCTGTTTCGCCCATCGAGGCCGAGCACCCTGAAGAGGGAGCACTGGTGGACTTTCATCTGGAGGATTCGTCGCAGGCACCGAGCTTCTTGGGGTGGCATCATGGGAGCAAGCAATCATAAGGCAGCTAGACCATAAGTAGGAAGCGGAGAACAAAGGAGGAAGATGTCGTGGAGGAAGACCACAAACGGGTAGAAGACTTGATGCGCCTCTACGGATTTGAGCAGAAGGAGGCTCGGGCGGCTTACCACCTCGGCATCGCTGAAGAGCTCTTCGAAGAGATCTCCGAGGAAGTGTACAAGAGGGGTGGGTTCGCAAGAGTTCGAGGAATCCAGGCGTGGATGCATGATGAGATGGACTTTGGTGAGCACTTCCACGCGCTGAGAAACCAGCTTGCGCGAAGGGTGCTACAACGTGATTATCCCGAGGGATGGGGTAGGAGACCGGGGCAGAGTTCAGACGCGAGGTTGGACTGAGGAAGGACCCGAATATCATTCGTAGCGGCCATCGTAGAACTCCAATCCTACGGATCTGTTGGGTAGCCTTCACTCAGATGCATAGAGGCTCACCGGATGACATCATGGTCTGGTGGAAGGCATGTGAACCTAGAAGCTGTGGGCAGGGGTCGATCGGGGGACGTCGTGGCCTTCTGGAGAATGGGGCCCATCCACTTTGACCGCTAGGCAACTCTCCCGCTCCCCGCCAAACAAGCTGCCTTCCGAGATGTCTCCTCCTAGGCCAGGACCCCCGCCGAGCAGGCGAGGGTGGCGCGCAGAAAGTAGGGCACGGATTTTCCTAGCACCTAGGCTAAACCTCCGCGAATGCCTCACAGGCGAAGGCGCATGGTCCCGACCCCATAAGCTGGCGCCGATGGTAGCGTAGAATGTTCCAGAGCCGAACGGGAGGTCAAGGTGGAACGAGAAGATGCCGAGTTCAGGGCGGCGAACGAGCGGATAACGACGATGGCCGAGGAGCTGCGTAAGGCGGAGTTGGTTCGCGACAGGCTCGAAGGTCTGGCCCGGCTCATGGGCTCCTACCCAGAGGGCCACGACATGCGGGCGCGCCTGGAGGCCCTCCATGTGGATCGGGCTCTCGAGGGGGTGGACGAAGACATCCGGCTTCTGACCGACGCCCTACAGCACCCGCGCGGCACCTGAGCGCCGCTGGGAGCTGGTGGACGCCAAGCGTAGGCTAGACGAGGGATGGGAGCGTAAGGAGGTAGCTCGTCCTGAAGAGCATGTGTTGTTGGTCGTTACCTGTTCTCGAGGAGGAAGGGTTCACTTGACGACCGTAAAGAAAGGCTCGCAACGTGGGTTGGTTGTCATAGCGATCATGCTGCCTCTCATCCTTGGCTTCTACTCGATTGCGGATGCTCAAGCGCGTGTTGTCAACATACCGTGTGGCCGAGACATCGACGCTACGATCAACGCTGACCCGAAGGGTAGGGCTACCCGCTTCGTGCTTGGCGCTTGTAACTACACCGTGAGTGAGACGGTAAAGACCGAGCAAGGCGACGAGATAGCGGGGCCCGTGGGCAGTCTCATCCAGCGTGGTTCGGCGTTTGACCCCCAGCCCGTAGCCACCATCACAGGCAGCGCCAACGTGACGCAGGTATTGAAGCCGCAGGGCACCGTGCGCCTTGAGTGGTTAACCGTCCAGGGCGGAAATTTCGATGGCAACGCTGGTACGGGTGTTGCCCTCGCTGGTGGTCAGATGGGTCCCTCTAGCGTTGTCGAGGCCGTGGTCATCAAGGACAACGAGGGCGCGGGTGTGAGCAACTTCAATGGTACATTCGTCCGATCCGAGCTCACTAACAACACCACGGATCCGAAGGCCCTCGGCTTCATCGGTTCCGGTCTCAAGGCTGTCAACGAGGTGGTGGTCAAGCAATCCTACATACACGACACCCAGGGCAACGGCATCTGGTGTGACGAGGAATGCACAGACACCTCACTTGGCACCTTCATCGTGGAAGATAGCCTCGTGGTCAACAGCGGACGCGCCGGCATTCGCTGGGAGAAGGTCGGCGGAACGGCGGCGGGCGAGGCGTTGATCCAGCGCAATGAGATACACGGCAACTCTTATGACGTAAGGCGGGGTGGCATCTCTATGCGTGATGCCGAAAACGCGATCATACAGAACAACCACTTTGGTGCCGCGACCATCTCAGGTGTGTCTTACCCCCGAAATGCCGACGGGGTTGCGATTATAGCTTCAGACTCCGGTGAGGCCGACAGGCCGAATCTATTCAACATCGACATCGTGAAAAACAACCTAAACGGCGAGACCGTCAAGGGGTGCGAGCTGCCGAACCAGGTCGTCGCCTGCGCCGGGGACACTTCTTGGTGGCGCGAACATTGTAGAGGGATCTATGAACTTTGGAGAATGCTTTTTTCACGACGATCGTGATCAAGGAACGAGCCTGTGCTCCGAGGGGACAACTCGGCCCGCTCGAGGACAACGAAGTCCCACCCACGCCTTGCTAGCGGGTAGCCCGGCCATCGACCGCGGCAACAACGCTTTCACTGCCATACCACTCGACCAGCGTGGCCTCGGCTATGAGCGCATCGTGGACATAGCAGCCTTCGAACTCCAGGCTCGAAGGTCGTCACTGCCGCCTTCTGGCACACCGGACAACATAGAAGCGTGCGTGAACGGAGGCTGCAGGGACTTTGGCTACATGAAACCGGAAACCCGTTGATAATCGTATGTACTAATGTAGCGGTCGTGGGACGGTGGAGGGCAAGGTGAGTGTCGCGGACGCAGGATACGGTATGAGGACCGAAAGATCGCGCGAGATCGTGGAGCGGCTCGAGCGTTCGATCCCCGGCGGCAACACCCGCTCCCTCGCCTTTTTCCCTCCTTATCCGTTGGTGATCTCCTCCGGCTCAGGCTGTCGCATCAGGGACGCAGACGGCAACGAGTTCATCGACCTCCTGAATAACTACACCGCGTCGGTCCACGGCCACGCCCTGCCGGCCATAAACGAGGCCATGAGCAACCAGGCAGCCTTGGGGACCGTTTTCCCTGCCCCCAGCGAACTGCAGGCAGAGCTTGCAGAACGGATCGTCGGCCGGGTGGAGTCGGTAGAAATGGTGCGCTTCGCGAACTCAGGCACCGAGGCCATTATGATCGCCGTGCGCGGTGCCAGAGCTTTTACCGGAAGGGAGAAGATAGTCAAGGCGGAAGGCGGCTACAACGGCATGTGGGAGCAGGTGCCGATCTCCTGGCCGCAGGACCCGACTCCGCACAGAGCTGCAATGCCCGAGGGGATCCGCGAGCTGGTGCGCATGGTCGACTACAACGACGTTGGCCAGCTCGAGGCTGCCATGGAGGAGGAAGGCGACGAGGTGGCGGCCATAATCCTGGAGCCTGTGACGGGGACGGGGGTCTTTGCCGGGACCCCTGAATACTTCGCGGCGGCGCGAAGCCTGGCCGACGAGCACGGGGCCCTCCTCATCTGCGACGAGGTCATAACTCTCAGGCTCGGCGTCGGCGGCTTCCAGGAGGTCCTCGGCGTTCGTCCCGACCTGACGACGATGGGTAAGATCATCGGCGGCGGTCTTCCCGTCGGCGCTTTCGGCGGACGCGCGGATGTGATGGAGGTCTTCGACCCCCGCTCTCCGCGCCACCTTCACCACTCAGGAACCTTCAACGGCAACCTAATGACCATGGCCGCAGGCTGCGTAGCACTGGACCTCCTCACCCATGGGGAGATAGATCGCATCAACGCGCTGGGTGAGCGGCTCGCCGAGGGGCTGCGCCGCGCTCTGGCCGAGAGACCAGATCTCCACGGCGTCGTGAACAACTGCGGGTCTCTAGTGCACGTGAACTTCGGAACCGAAGGCGAGGTCCGCAAGTTCTCAGACTTGAAATTAGACAGCCCCATGGCGGCCGCCTTCCATCTCGCGGCTCTCGACGAAGGAGTCTACTTCGCGCCGCGCGGCTTCATGAACACGTCAACTGCGATGGACGAGCAGGTAGTAAACGAAGTGCTCGAAGCCTGCGCCCGGGCGCTGGAGCACGGTGGACTCTGCAGCGCAGAGGGCTAGAGGACAACCGAATGCTCCCTGTTCCTGCAGGCGATTACTCTCTAGTAATACGTTATTCGGTAGAGCGGTCCTGGTGGTGCGGAACGCCTGAGACAGTGGAGGCGAATATTGGACGAGGAGCAGGGCCTGTACATCGATTATGTCAGTCAGATAGAGAAGTTAGAGACCCCTGACGAGCACACGGTCGTGTTCAAGACCAAGGACCCTTCTGTGCAGATGCTCTCCATGTTGGTCTACATACTGCCCAAGCACATCTGGGAAGACGTGCCTGCAGATGAGACGAAGACCTTCAAGAACTCGCCTGCGATCGGTATTGGTCCGTTCCAGGCCGTGGAGTGGAAGGAAGGCCAGTCCGTGCGCCTGGAGCGCAACCCCGACTACTTCCGGGGCGCGCCTCACATCGAAGAGATCATCATCCAGCTCTACGACAACGACGACACCATGGTAAAGGCGCTCAAGAACGGCGAGGTAGATTACATACAGGGGAGATCCGTCGATTGCCAGATGCTCGATCCTCATCGGTCACCTTCGTACTCGGTTGTCTCGCTAGACGTCAAGATAGCTCCTGACATTCCCATAGCCCTCGCTTTCTCGGTTGGAACTGTCGTAGGACCTCTGTCTTTGCGCGCAAATTAACAGGCATGGATGAATTCCAGGCGAGCCAAGAAAGAGGTACTGACGGGGATCCCGTAGAAGCAACAAGCCACAGCCATCACCCTGAGACATCGCAACTACCGAGTTCAGCTTCGGGTCCTGGCACGTCGTAGCGTAAGGAGGGTGCCGAGAGATAGAATCGGCGATACTACTACAGTGAGATGAGGATGAGACCAGCGTTGAAGGGTAAAGGCGATGCATACAGGGAGCAGATAGTTTCCTTGCGGCGCCATCTCCACCAGTTCCCTGAGGTCAGTGGAGAGGAATACGCCACCTCAGAGACGGTGCAAGAGAAGCTACACGAGCACGGCATCCCCTTTACCGCGGGCTACGCCAGGACGGGCGTACTCGGTGTGGTGGAGGGGGGCAGACCGGGCAAGACCGTGGCCCTGAGGGCGGACATGGACGCCTTGCCCATACAGGAGGAGAACGACCACTCCTTCGTCTCCAAGGTGGACGGGGTGATGCACGCCTGTGGGCACGACGCCCATACTGCGATGCTAGTAGGGGCTGGATGGTTGCTCAATGACGTAAAGGAGGAACTTCCTGGTCGCGTGCTCCTCCTGTTCCAGCCGGCGGAGGAGGCTTCGCCCACCGGTGGGGCGCGGCGTATGATGAAGGACGGCGTGTTCAGGGAGCATCGCCCTCACGTCATCTTCGCCCAGCACGTGTGGCCCGAGCTGCCGGCGGGACAGGTGGGTGTACGTCGGGGCCCGATGACAGGCGCCTCCGACCGCTTCAAGGTGACGATCGAGGGTCAGGGCGGACACGCGAGCAAACCCCATCAGACGATCGACGCCATAGTGGTGGCCAACCAGGTAATCAACAGCCTGCAGACGGTCGTTAGCAGGGACGTCGATCCTCTCCGCTCTGCGGTACTGACCATAGGGAAGATCCGGGCCGGGATCCGCTACAACGCCATAGCCCAGAAGGCGACGCTCGAGGGCACGATCCGCACGTTCGGATCCCACACCAAGGAGAGGGTCAAAGATCGTTTCCATTCCATAGTGGGCGGTGTTGCGGATTCGATGGAGGCTTCAGCCCAGATCAGGTATTGGGACGGCTATCCGGCGACCGTGAATACTCCCGAATGGGCCGAGCAGGTCCGCAAGACGGCGCAAGACCTGCTAGGACCCGAGGCGACGCCCGAAATAGAGCCCTCCCTGGGGGGCGAGGACTTCGGACGCTTCCTGCTAGATTACCCTGGGGCCTATTTCAGACTAGGAACGGCGTTTTGGAACGCTCCAGTAAAGAAGCGGCTGCACGACTCGCGCTTCGATATAGACGAGGCGGCGCTCCAGCTAGGGACAGAGCTCCTCGCCCAGCTGGGCGCTGACGCCCTCTACCAGCTCGAGGACCGGTAGAATGTGGCATCTGAGTAACCCTCAGGTGTTCTGATCCGTGTATTCGTTACGAACTCCGTCAGGTTTGTCGCTCTTTGCATCCGCGGCCATCTTCTGCGTCCCGTAGAACGGCTCGCATCGACAGAATGTGCTACGGTGGCAAACACGCATGGTCGCACAGCAAGAACGAGATCGAGGGCATGAAGAGGACAGTGAGGAAAGCAACTTGAGCCTCCTGTTCGCCCTGGTCGTCTCCCTTTGTGCCGCTACCGTCGCGACTCTGTTCGTAATGATGTGGCGCGATGGAGATCCCGTGGCGGCAGCGGTGTTGGCTTTCGCACTCCTGCCCGTGCTCATCCTTACGATAATGGCCTGGCGGGCGGCTCTGTGAGGAAATCCAACAAGAGGCACCCGTGTCCCTAGGTGGGGGACCCCTTACTCTGCCCTTTCCTTCTCCGGGCGCACGATCATCACGGGGCAGTGAGCGTGGTGGACGACGGAGGCGGAGACGCTTCCCATCAGCGCCCGTCTTACCCCACCGAGTCCCCGGCTCCCCATGACTATAAGCCCGGCGCCCAACTCCTCGGCCAAGTGTACGATGGCCTGATCGCGACGTTCTCCGATCCGAAGGTGGGCTTCTTTGACACTCGCTCCTGCCTCTTCGAGCTTTTGTACCTGCTCGTCGAGCACCTGCTGAGCGTCTTCCCTTACCGCCTTGAGCGCCTGTTGATAGGTTTCGTAGCGCAAGCCGCCTTCGTGTATGTGGTAAATGGGATCAGGGTTTCCGAGCGCTACGGTGAGGACGTGCAACTCTGAGTTTGTGGTGTCGGCGAGGTCGGCGGCCGTGCTGGCGGCCAGCTGTGCCTCCCTGGAGCCGTCGGTGGCTAGCAGGATCCTGGCTGGGAAGATGCTCATTGGTCGTCTCCTTGCTCGGGATAGTTCTATCCCTTGATAATGCCATGAGCTGCAGCGCGATGCACCCGCATATGGACCCGAGGTGTCGCTATGCAGCCCGTCACGGACGATCGAGAACTCGAAAATCCGTGATATGGTCGTGGATCGGGGCACCTTGGTCCACCTCGTCGAAGGTATGGAAGTAGTTGCGAGATAGCGTAAGGAGGGGTCGTCGTGCCCGAGCTCCCCGAACTAGAGGTCTTCAAACGATACGTTGACTCCACTTCCCTGCACCAGGACATCGAAATCGTCGAGGTGAAGAACGGTAAGATTCTCGGCGGTGTTTCCGCCAGCGGATTGAAGCGCGGGCTCGAGGGTAGGAAGTTCGAGTCCACGCGGCGTCACGGCAAGCACCTGTTCGTTGAACTGGACAAAGGACCATGGCTGCTGTTGCACTTCGGGATGACCGGCGGCCTCAAGTACTACAGAGACACAGACGAAGAGCCGGCCCACGCCAGGGTCTTGATCTCCTTCAGAAACGGATCCCGTCTGGCGTTCGACGACCAGCGGTTGTTCGGCAAGGTGGACCTGATCGAGGACCCTGATGGCTATGTCGAAGAGCACAAACTGGGGCCGGACCCACTGGACTTGGACTTCCCCGCTTTCCGTAAGCGGCTCGAAGGGAGGAGGGGTGAGGTCAAGGCTACGCTGATGAATCAGCGGGTTTTCGCCGGGATCGGCAACATCTATTCTGACGAGATTCTCTTCCAGGTCCGCCTCCATCCCAAAACGAGCGTCGGACGACTGGATCGGGGCAGAACCCGGAGGCTTGCCCGATTCGGTCTTGCTCCTCTACCGGCAGGAGGGAGCGGACTGTCCCCGGGGCAACGGAAAGGTCCAGAAGACGAAGGCTGCGGGCCGCACCGCATACTACTGTCCAACGTGCCAGCCAAGGGTCTAACCGCCATCCTCGGGGGGGATCGGCTGACGCTGGATCCCGCGCCCCGGTACCGGAGAAGAGATGACGATGGAGGTTACCGGGCTGCCCCACAGCACCAGCTTGTCGAGTAGCGTCTGCAGGTGGTCCATGGAAGCCAGGATGACCTTCATCACGTAGCAGTCTGTGCCCGTGGCGCGGTGGCACTCGAGCACCTCGGGCAACTCGACTACCAGAGCCTCGACCTTTTTGTGGTTCGCGCCGGGCACCTCGATCCTCACAAAAGCCGCGAGCGGCAGGCCCACTTTCTCAGGATCTACCTGGGCGCGATAGCCAGTGATGATGCCTGCTTCCTCCATCCTCCTCATCCTCTCGGCCGCCGCCGGTGCCGAGAGGTTGACCCGACGGCCCAATTCTTTGTGGGTGAGCCTGGCGTTGTCCTGCAGCTCCTCCAGGATGCGCCACCCCGTAGTGTCCAATAGCCTTTCGTTTTTCGCCCTCATCCCCGAAAACTCCTTCGTTAGTGGGCATAGTTTCGCGAAACACATTCTACTGGCCATTCCGAAAACGTGGTTCTCGTTGTGTACTCGGAGCGTACCCCCATGTCGGGATGACGAGGAGGTTAGATTTGGACACTACGGAAGACCAAGCAAGCGATTGGTTCGCCATGCCAGCCCTGGCATTGGCGGGCGCTCTGTGGGGAGTGAGCTTCCTTTTCGGCAAGTGGGCACTGGAGGAGTTGGGCCCGGCCCACGTCACGCTCTTGCGCTTCTCCCTCGCCTCGGCGGCCTTGCTGCCCTACGCGTTGCTCAAGGGGGTGTTGCCCGGGCGAGGAGACCTGCCTCTGTTCCTGCTGGTGGGGTTCCTGACTGTGCCGGCTACCTTCCTGGTGCAGTTCTGGGGGCTCTCGCTAACCGGCGCTACTGTAGCGGCCCTGATCGTGGGCTGCGGCCCGCCGATAGTCGCGCTTTTCGCGAGCCTCTTCCTGGGGGAGAGGCTGGGCAAGACCGGGTGGTCGGCGGTCGGGGCGTCGACTTTGGGCGTGGCGCTCGCCGTCGCCCAGCCAGGCGTCTCCAACGACTGGCTGGGCGACGCGCTAGTCCTGCTGTCGCTCCTGGCCGTGGTCGGATGGGTGCTCCTGGGCAAGCGCCTGGGCGATGGGTACCCGGCCGTGCCCGCCACCGCCTGGATACTGACTTTCGGCACGCTCACCCTAGTGCCGGAAGCCCTACTGTGGGAGGGTGTGCCCCGGCTCGACCTGACGCTGCTCGGCTGGGCGTCGGTGCTGGTCTTGGGCCTGGGGTGCTCGGCGGTCACTTACGCACTGTGGAACTGGGGCGTGGCCCGCGTGCCCGCCTCACGCGCCGGGGTCTTCTTGAACCTCGAGCCGCTGGTGGGGGCGTTGCTGGGGGTCCTGGTCCTTGGGGAGGCGTGGGGCCCTGGTACGGTAGTTGGCGGCGCGCTTATCATCGGCGCCGCCCTGGTTGTCTCGCGCCGCAGTAGTGTGTGAATGGCCTGTCGAAGTAGGATAGACGCTGTGCTCAGATGCGAGGTTCTCTTGCGGAACCCACGACTCAAAACGCTTCTGGCACAGCTGAGGACCCTCGCTCTTCCCTATGGACCATCAAGGTGCCACACATCCGTACTCTGTCCTCAGCTCTGCTTGCAGACGAATCCTGATGCCACTTTGAGCGGCGCTCCTGTAGGTCTGTTCAAGAAGAGACCTGGACCCGGGGAAGCCCCCGGATCCAGGTAAGAGGTAGAGATTCTCGCCTGTACTCTACCTGTTCCCTCGCACCGTCTCCAGTACCTCTTGGGTGTTGTTGAAGGTGTCGGTGCTGGAGTTCTTTATCTGGTCGATAACCTCTTGCGGCGCATTGTTATTTTGGGCTTCCGATAAGACATCATCCTTGCTTGCCGGGAAATCCAGGTTCGGCAGGTACTGCGTGATTTGTCCCAGGTCCAGATCGCTCAGAGAATCGCCCAGATTGCCAACGCCCATATTCTTCCTCCCATTTCGCTTTCTACAAAACCTCAAAACCCATTCTACCCGTCGGGCTTTCTGCCAAACCAACACTGCTCTGCGAGGAGTGCGAACGGCTCAACAGCTCGGGTGGTCCAGTAGGCAACCTTACTAACCTGTAACTAGCAACGACAATGGCTCCAAACGCACCGCCCGGGAGCGCGGCGCGTTGTTTGCACGCTCGTAATTAACCGGACCATTGAATCTGGCGCAAGGAAGCCCATCGTCGCGAGAGTCACGCTTCCCGGAGCTGAACAGAAGCCTCTAAGCGCCGAGGGCTTCTTGCACGAGCCGCAGCGTCTCTTCGGCGCAGCCCCAGGAGAGGGTGATGCCTGATCCCCCGTGGCCGTAATTGTGGATGCGCGGGATTGGCCCGTCCTCTCGTTCCAGACGTATCTCGGGCCGACCCGGCCTGAGTCCTGCTTTGTGTTCCAGCACCTCAACGCCCCTCAGGCTCGGCTCCAGCCGCGTGCAGCGGCGAAGGATACCGGCCGCGGTCTCCGGGTCAGGTTCGAGGTTCCACTCGCCCTCCTCGGCCGTACCGCCAAGGATGCAGTCGACCGAGCGGGGAACGATATACGTGACGCCCTCGGGATTATCTTCGTCCAGCACGAAACGCTTCAGGCCGGGATTACTCACGCGCACGATCTGGCCCCTGATGGGTTCCATTGAAGCGTCGTCTACCAGATCCCTGGCTCCGAGTCCCACGCAGTTGACGACCACGCGCGCATCTACCTCGGCGAGCGAGGAGAGGGTGCGCCTCTGCACGCTTCCTCCGGCGGCACTGAAGCGGTCCATCAAGTACTCGAGATAGATGGGCATCTCGACTACGGGCGCTACGAAAGCGTGGCCGTCCCTGTAGCCGGGCGGTAGTTCGTCATCGCCACATCGACGGAAGTGGGGCACGACACCGGCCCACGACGGGTCCGGAACCGGTTGGCGCCAGATCTCCACACCCTCTCGCATGAGGATGCCGCTCTCGGGAGTATCTGAGAGCTCCTCGAAGATTTCGAAGGTCCTGCTGCCCCAGGAGAGCACGTTGTCTTCAGGATAGGCTTTGTACGGGTACCAGATCGCGGCCGCGACGCTCGACGTTGTGTCGTGCACCGCATCCAACCACCACAGCATCCGCGCGGGCCAGAGTTCCTCCTCCTTTCCTAGTCCGACACACTATATGTCCTGAGTACACCTTCCGCGACCTCTTCGGAAGGCGAGGGTGTAGGATTACGGGTTGTCGGAGACGTGGTCCCGATGGGCCAGGATCGTTCGGAGGACGGATGGCGGATAGCGGTATGAAAGCGGCAGGATATGTCGCGGCCGAGGTTATGGCGCGGGCCGGGGTGAGACGCCTGTACACCGTGCCCGGCGAGAGCTTCCTGGAGATCCTGGACGCCGCCGAGGAGCACCCCGACCTCTCCCTCGTCTCGACGCGCCACGAGTCTGGCGCCGCCTTTATGGCCGAGGCGGAAGGCAAGCTGACGGGGAGACCGGCAGTGGCGATGGCCACGAGGGGCGTGGGCGCATCCAACCTCGCTATCGGGGTACACACAGCGAGGCAGGACTCGACGCCCATGCTCGTTCTGCTCGGGCAGGTCGAGACTGACTTCCTCGGGAGAGAAGCCTTTCAGGAAGTGGATCTCAGCGCCTTCTACGCCCCGATCACGAAGTGGGCAGCAACGGTGCATCGCCCCGACCGCCTCGCCGAGTTTGTCGCCACAGGACTGAGGATCGCCACTTCAGGCCGTCCAGGCCCCGTCATGCTCGCGCTGCCAGCGGACGTGCTCGGGGAGGCGGTCCACGGTGACCCAGAGGCCCACGTGCAGCCCCCGCCCCGCTCTGCCCTTGCGCCGCAGGATGTCCGGACCGTCGCAGGACGGCTCGCCGCCGCTCGCCGTCCTGTCGTGATCGCGGGCGGCGGGGCGCAAGGCGTCCGTGAGTCTTTGATCTCCTTTTCAGAGGTTTGGGGTGCCGGCGTATACGCAGCCTTCCGCAGGCAGGACGTGTTCCCGAACGAGCATCCGAACTACCTGGGACACCTCGCGCTCGGTACGCCACAGGAGACCCTGAAGACCCTAGAAGAGGCAGACCTCGTCCTGGTTGTCGGCTGCCGGCTGAGCGAGGTTACCACCCAGAGCTATTCGCTCCCGCGCGGGGACCAGGCCGTGATCCAGATAGACATAGACCCGAACGAAGTCGGCGCTACGGTCCGCGCCGAAATCGGGATGGTCTCGGACGCGGGTACGGCCCTGGCCGCGTTGGCCGAACATGCGCCCTCGTCGCCCCCGGCACGGGATTTGGCCGGGGGCCACAGGGCCTACCTCGACTCCAGCACGATACCCCCGGATCGTGCAAGGGAAGGCATCGACCCCGCGCGGGTCGTCGGCGCCATGCGCGAAACCCTGCCTGAGGACGCTCTATTGACCAACGACGCGGGCAACTTCTCGGTCTTCATCCACCGTTACTGGCGCTACAACCACCCCGGTACTCAGCTGGCCCCCGCGAACGGGGCGATGGGCTACGGTGTTCCTGCTGCGGTGGCGGCGAAGCTCGCTGCCCCTGACCGGACCGTCGTGGCCTGCTGCGGCGACGGCGGGTTCCTGATGACGGGCCAGGAGATCGAGACGGCGGTCAGGTACGGCGCCGCCATCACAGTAGTCGTCTTCCGCAATCGACTA
>JAJNDJ010000286.1 GCA_021156345.1 Rubrobacteraceae bacterium
TCTGGCGCAGGCTCCCCGTCTTCAGAGAGCTTCGAGCGGAAGACGTGAAACTCCTCGATCTTCTCGGAGATCAGCCTTACGACAGGGTCGGGGTCGGAGCGAAGCTCCAGGATTCTGTCGAGTACCGCCCCAACGCTTACCTTCTCCACAACTCCCGCCGGTCGCGGCTCCTTGTAGAAGATTCGGCACTCATAAGAAGTCTCAACAGCATCGTGAATTACAAGGATCATCTCCGGCCTCGCCGTTACTACCCGGGGCACGTTCTCTAACTCATACATTACCCTCCGTCGCCGGTAGACTTCCCGCTGTAACTCCTGGCGTACTATCTCTCCAAACCCGTCACTTTCGACAATAGAGTAAGCCTCATCTCGGCTCCTCTCGGCCTCCTGAACCCACCGGCCAACGCCGTCGAGATCCAGGCACTCCTCACATACCGGACAGCAGTATTCGGATCCAGAAGTAACCCTCAAGCCCTCCGAGTGCAGGCAATCTTCGATCGGGTCAACCATGTGGAACAGTATTGTACTCCTTTCCCAACCCTGCGCGACTCTCACAAAGAGCACGAAGTCCCTCTGTATCTTGACTTTAACTCTATGTTAAATGGAAGTCTATAGTGGCAGGGACCTTCGGATGGCCCTCGGTAGTCTTCGGAAGAAACCAGGTCCCTATTCTACCTGCAAAGTAGTCTCTGTACGGTAGTCCCGTCTCTGCGAACTCCATCCTCGGGCCGCTCCTTCGACCTGTCTGGTATGGGCCGGTTTTCGGCGCAATCTACGCTTCGAGTAGAGCTTGAATGATCTTTAGGCCGGGCCGCTGGACTATTGTTCTGGTATTTTCCGGCTATGTTCTCCTTTGGAGGAGAGGCACATCTGATACTCAACCCGTCGGCCGGCAAGGGACGTGCGGGAGGGCTACGGGCGTCCGTCTCGCGGTTCTTCGAGGAGCGAGGGTTGCGGCCTGTCTGGCACGTTACACAGGGGCCTGGCCACGCGGGCAGCATCGTGCGAGCGCTACCCGAGGAGGGGCCTGTGGTGGCGGTCGGTGGAGACGGGACGGTTCACGAGGTGGCGGCGGCGTGCGCCGGAACGGGCCGGACCATGGGCGTGCTGCCCGCTGGCAGCGGCAACGACTACGTCAAGGCTCTCGGGGTGGGCACGGATCTCCGGCGGGCGTTTGAGGTACTCGTCGGAGGGAACGTTCGAGTAGTGGATACGGCAGAGGTGGGCGGGGTACCGTTCAACAACGGCCTCGGTATCGGCTTCGATGCCGAGGTCGCGGCAGGTGTCGCCAGGGCGCCTGCTTATCTCGGGGGGACAGGACGGTACCTGTGGTCGGTCGGTCGGTTGCTCAAGGATTTTCGGTGCCACGAGGCCAGGCTCGTCATCGACGGCGAGGTCGTCGAGGCCAAGACCATACTCGTCGCTGTGGCCCTGGGCACCACGTACGGCTCGATATTCCGGCTCGCGCCTGGGGCGGTACTGGACGACGGTCTTTTCGATGTGATCTGGTCCGAGGAGGTGAACCGGGCCGAGGTGCTGCGGCTCATACCGGCAGCGTTAAGGGGCACTCTCTCAAAGCGTCGGAAGGTGCATACTGCCCGCGCGCGGGAGGTCGAGATAGATCTCTCGGAAGAAGTACCGGCGCACGTTGACGGTGAGATGCTTGCGCGCACCCGCCACTTCGAGGCGCGGGTACTGCCCGGAACCCTACGAATCCTGACACCATAGCCCATGGAAGCAGTGGACGAGACCGACGATCTAAGAACATGCGTGCCGGGAGCTCGAAGTTGCAAAGCACTATTAATACGGGCATTCTTGTGGTACAACGTTTCTCTACTCCTTCAGGGTAGGATTGTATCTCCGAGTGTTATCGAGGACTGGCGAGTAGAGATGAGAGCGTTCGTGTTTAGATCCAGCGCGTCGTCGGGGAGCGCATCCCCGACCAGGTAAAGATCTTCGTCCGCGCAGCGCGCGACGCCGACGAGAGCCGTACCATGAAGGTACGTCCCGACGTGGTGGCCGGGCACTCGCTGGGCGAGTACGGCGCCGCGTACGCGGCCGGTTGCTTCGACTTCGACACGGGCCTCTGGCTGGTGGCGCAGCGCGACCATTTCCTCGCCGAGGCGGCCAGAGAGTGTCCTGGCGGGATGGTCGCGATACTGAGGACAGACCCGGCCGAGGTCGAGAAGGCGCTCGGCGCGCCTGGGGGGCCAGTGGTCGCCAACTACAACTCACCTCGCCAGACGGTAGTCTCCGGCCTGCGCGACGCCCTGGGGGACGCCGTCTCCAAGATCAGAGGGCGCAAGATCCCGCTGAACGTCTCCTTCGCCGCCCACTCTCCGTACGTAGCGGCGGCCGGTGAGAAGATGCGGGGGGTCATCGATTCCGTCGAGTTCCACGTGCCACAGGTCCCCATCGTCAGCGCCATAGATGGTGCGGTGCTCACCAAGGCCGACGCCGTCAAGGAGGCGCTCAAGGATCAGATGGTCGCCCCGGTGCGTTGGGTCAGGGTCGTCGAGACGCTGGCGAAGATGAGGGTTGAGGAGTGGATCGAGCTCGGCGGCGGCGGCGTCCTGACGCGAATGCTAAAAGACTTCGAGTTGCCGTCTCTGAACGGCATCACCTTCGAGGACCTGCGAGCCCGCCTCTACGGACAGGCCCAGAACCTCCTGCCGCGCAAGGAAGGCGAATAGGCTACATGCTTCAGGCAGCACGCTGTCAAGCATCAGGTGTAGAAAAGCCCTACCTGACTACTGATACCTGACACCTACCTCGTCGCCTCGGCCTCAGTCTCGGCCTTGGCCTCCTCCTTCGGCAACGCGCCGCCGGAGATCTGGACTATGTCCTCCTCGATGGAGGAGACAGGGCCGTCCATACCGGACCAGACGCCGATAGAGAAGCCCTCATCGACAGGCTCGCCTATCTTCTGCCCGAAGACGACCTCGTCCCCCTCGGAGACGAGCGCGGTAGCAGGCTTGAGGAATCTGCCGCCGAGCGGGATGCTCACCCCGCTGACCTTCCCCACCAGCGAGGTGACGCCCTCGGGACGCCTGGTCTTGATATTCGCGTACTCCTTGGAGGCGACGCCCTTGGGAATGACGAGGAAGCCGTTGGTGGTGCGCCTCACGTAGGCGTCACTCTCGCCCAGTGACTCGATTCCCATCTCGTTCAGGTAAGGCCCGCCGTCGATGACGGAGAGGTTGCCGGCTTCGGCCTCAACATCGACGCCAGCCAGCTTCACCAGCTCTGTGGCGGAAGACCCGAGCGGCGCCTCGAAGAGCTCGAGTTCGAGGTCGGGGCCGAAGACCTGAAGGTACTTGGTGGTAACCGGCTTGCCGAGGAAGAACGCGTTGTAGATGTTCAGGAGCGTCTCGGAGTTGTTGACTATGTGCCCGGCGTCGAGCGGAAGACCGGGACGCTTGTTGCCGTCGGGCAACTCTACGCGGCGCGGCACCCACTTCCCCTTGTCCTCGTTGAAGATGTTCTTGATGAGCGTCTTCTCCTCGCCCATCGAGTACTTGTCAGGCACGTGAACGACCTCGTAGAGACCGTCCGTGTTCTCGTCGTAGCGGGAGAACCACTCCTCGTCCTTGAAGTGCACGCCCATAATTACTCTCTCGATCCCGAAGATCGTCTTCATCACATCAAAGAGCTCGAGAAACTCGTCGAAGTACTCCCTGTGGAGCACCTTGTCGGCCCAGTAACCGGGCTCCGACTCGGTGCAGTTTACGATCAAGTTCGGTTGCGGATTCATCCACTTGAAGTAGGTGGGGAAACCGCCGCCGCCGGCCCCGACGATGCCGGCCTGGCGCATGATCTCGACGGCCTCATCCCTGCTGAGCGCCTTTACCTCCTCGTGATTGCGCTGCACTAACTCAGCCAAGATCCTGCCCTCCGAATACTCTATACATCAGATATTTACTGTTACAAGCTCTGTCCAACTATTACAGCCA
>JAJNDJ010000025.1 GCA_021156345.1 Rubrobacteraceae bacterium
TAGAGATGGCGGACCGGACCGTCTCCGACATCCTGAACGAGCGCAACTTCGTCTCCGACGCGGGCCAGTCCGACGAGGAGACCGAGCGGGGCCTGGCCGCCATGCACCCTGAGGTCGCCGACGACTACAGGGAGGCACGGCGCATCAGGGCCGACGTCGTGGCCCGTTCGGCGGGACGCGCGGAGGTGGACTCGAACGAGCAGTCCACCGAAGAGTTGCGCCAGGCCATCCGCAAGTATCGCGCGGTCTACCAGCGGCTCGTGCGAGAATAGCGAGGCTGCCGAAGAGTATCCAGGCCTTCGCCGCCGGAGCCATCCTGACGATGCTAGCAAGCACCATGATGCCGGAGGCCTACGAGGAAGGCGGCTCGGTCGTCGGGCTCGCCACTGCGGCAGGCTTCCTCCTCTCCTTCGTCCTGAGCCACCTAGAGTAGGGTAGGTCGTGAACTCATAGGGATGGCCCGTACTTGATGTGCGATCCCGCTACATACTTCGGACCATTTTTGCCGCTATGGGGGTCATAGCCCGGGACAGGTCTTGTTGTGTAAGTTACTATCGACGCACATGTTCGCGAAGGAGGAGGACCGATGGCTCGTTTGGTGTGTCCGTGCGCGCAAGGGGGAGACCTCTGGGGAGAGTTCTGGTGGGTAGGTCGGGAGTACAAGTGGGTGTTCTTCGACGACGATAACACTAGCGAGACCTACACCGAGCAGGTTACGCACTGTCCGGGGTGCGGCAGACCCCTGGATCGGAAGACCCTCAAAACAACATCCGCTTTCGTCAGCCACCAATAGCGGAGGGCATCGCGGCCTCCTTTTTGGGAGTTCGGCGCGACGTCGGATCTACCCGGTCTGGTCTGTCCCGGGAACGAGCCAAGGCAGTCCCCTACGAAATCGTCGACTCATCCGCAGGCAAAACACGATAGACGAGTATGTAGAATGGATAGATGAATTCGAGAATGTGAGGCGGGGTGATGGACTATGGCGAAGAATCTGGTCACCAGGATCCTCGAGGACCACATGGTCGAAGGGGCGCTAGATCCCGGCGAGGAAGTAGGGCTGAGGATAGATCAGACACTGCTTCAGGACGCCACAGGCACGATGGCCTGCCTGCAGTTCGAGAGGATGGGCGTCGACCGCGTCCAGGTGGATCTCGCGGTCCAGTACGTTGACCACAACGTCATCCAACTCGACTTCAAGAACCCAGACGACCACCGCTTCCTGCAGGCCTTCGCCGCCAAATATGGCATTCACTACTCCCGCCCCGGAAACGGGATCTGCCACTACCTGCACGTCGAGCGCTTCGCCAGGCCCGGCGCGACGCTCGTCGGGGCTGATTCTCACACTACGTCCTCCGGCGCTCTAGGATCCATAGCGATCGGGGCCGGTGGTCTCGACGTGGCCCTCGTGATGGCCGGACAACCATTCCAGACCCCCGCTCCCAAGGTCGTAGGCGTCGAGCTTACAGGGGCTCTCTCGGAGTGGGTGACGCCGAAGGATGTGATCCTCGAGCTCTTGAGGCGTCGCGGCGTCAGGGGAGGCCTCGGGCGCATCTTCGAGTTTTACGGCCCTGGCGTCGCGAACATAGACGTAACGGGAAGGACCACGATCTGCAACATGATCGCCGAGCTCGGTGCCACCACGGGCGTCTTCCCCTCGGACGAGAGGACGAGGGAGTGGCTGAAGATGCAGCAGCGCGAGGAGGACTTCGTGGAGCTCTCCGCCGACGAGGGCGCCGACTACGACGAGCGCGAGCACATCGAGCTGGACAAGTTGGAACCCCTGATCGCAAAGCCACACTCGCCTGGCAACGTCGTCCCCGTGAGCGAGGTGGCTGGCACCAAGGCCGCGCAGGTCTGCATCGGCAGCTCGGTCAACTCCGGCTTCGAGGACCTGGCCGTCGCTGCTGCGGTCTTGCGAGACGAGACGGTCTATCCAGGTCTCGTCATGACCGTGACGCCGGGGAGTCGTCAGATCCTCGACTCCATCGCCGCTACCGGCGTCTACTCCGACCTGGTGCGGGCTGGTGCTCGGATGCTCGAGCCTGTGTGCGGCCCTTGCGTCGGGATGGGACAGGCGCCGCCTTCCGATTCGGTTAGCGTCAGGACCTTCAACCGTAACTTCCCCGGACGCTCGGGGACCATGACAGACCAGGTGTACCTGACGAGTCCCACCACGGCGGTCGCGACCGCTCTGCGGGGCGCTATCATGGACCCCCGTGAGCTCGGGGACTACCCGGATCTCCCCGAGGCTCCCGCGAACCCTGCGGTGGACGACCGCCAGATCCTGGCTCCCGCGCCGCCCGAGGAGGCATCGGGCATCGAGATCGTACGCGGCCCCAACATAAAGCCGCCGCCAGAAGCCCCCGAACTCCCCGAGTCCCTGAAGTGCACGGTCACCATCGTGGTCGAGGACGACATCTCGACGGGCGACCTCGCGCCGGACGGGGTCGAGGTAATGTCGTTCCGCTCGAACGTACCCGAGATCGCCAAGTTCACCTTCCGCCGCTTCGACCCGGAGTATCATGGGAAGGCCAAGGAGTCGGCGCCTGGCCTAATCGTGGGCGGGCACAACTACGGGCAGGGGTCGAGTCGCGAGCACGCGGCTCTGGCGCCTTTGCACCTCGGTATCAGGGCCGTCATCGCGAAGAGCTTCGCCCGCATCCACCGCCGGAACCTGATCTCCCAAGGCATCCTCCCCTTGCGTTTCGAAGATGAGTCGGACTACGACAGATTCGAACAGGGGCAGACTTGGGAGCTGCCGGAGATCAGAGACCGCCTGGAGAACGGTGACGAGGTAGTCTCGCTAAGGAAGGGAGACGAGGAAGTAACGCTCCTTGCCGAGTATTCGCAACGGGAGCGCGACATCCTCCTCGCTGGTGGCATACTGCGCCAGTTGCGCGAGAAGGCGGAGGACCAACAGCCCGAGGCTTCCCCGAGAGTCTCCGGCGAAGCCGAAAGGTAAGAGTCAGCCTTCCGTTCGCTGCCTGTCACCGACGGCTGGTCGCTGGCCTGCCCTTTCGGGACGGAGGGCCGAGAGGAGCAGTAGCCCGACGCCGACGACTATGGCGGCGTCGGCGGCGTTGAAGATGTACCAGAAACTGAAGTGGACATAGTCTGTTACCTCTCCGCTGCTCAGGCGGTCGAGAAGGTTGCCTGCGGCGCCGCCCAGGATCAAACCGCACCCCAGCATCGTGAGCGTCGACGGTCTCCCCGACAGCAACATCCAGAGCACGACCACGACAGCGATGGTGCTCCCGACGAGGAGAACCATCTGGCTTCCACCGAGGATGCCGAAGGCCCCGCCGTCGTTCTTTATGTAGGTGAGGCTGAGGAATCCTGGAATGAGTGTGATGCTCTCCCCAACCCGCATCGAGCCCTCGACGACGGACTTTATGCCCTGGTCGACTACGAAGACCACGAGCGCGAGCGCGAGGGAGAAGAGCAGGCCAGTCCGGCGGGTCATGACGAAGCGGGATGCAATTCAGGACCTCCCATGGGCGCATTGATCCTAGCATACCGCCCTCGCTGAATTCTCAGGCGGCGAGTCGAACCGTCGCCGAGCCCTGTACGTGTGGCATGAGGCCAGACAGGGGATCTGGAGGGTAGAAGCTCTCGAACGTCTCTATCTCGAACCCAGCATCCTCGATGGCAGCGACGGTGTCTCGATTGGGGTGGCAGCCGCCGAGGAGCCGCCTCCAGAGAGGCTCCAGGCGGTCCTGCCAGCGGGCCGCGGATCCGGTCGCGCGCACGTGCTCGATAAATAGCAACCGTCCGCCCGGACGCAGGACGCGCCTGACCTCGTCCAGTGCAGCTTCCTGATCCGGGACCGTGCACAGGACGAGCGTCGAGACCACGGTATCGAAGCTCCCGTCAGGGAAGGGCAGCGCCTCCGCCCCGGCCGACGCGACTTCGACAGGGACACGGGCGTCCTCGAGCTTCGGGCCGATCTTATTGCGCATGAACGGATCGGGCTCGGCTATGGTTACCCGATCTACGTCACGGTAGTGCCCTGTGCCGCCACCGATCTCGAGCACAGCACCGCGGGCCCCGGCGAGCAACCGCCTCCTGCGCCCGCCCATCCACCTTCGCTCCGCAGAGGCGCCAAGCGGGTCGTAGAGCGCCGCGAAGATGGGATGTCCGTCTTCCATTGAACTGGTTTCGTGATTGTCGCGCGATCTTCTCATCGGCTCTCCATTCAGAGTCTGCCACGCTAGAAGCTTCTGCGCCATCTGAAGAGGTAGGCCCGCGGACCTAGCAACATTCAGTCCTGGGACCGATGTCGAATCGGTGGTCAGGGAGTACCTTGCTCATGTAAGTCGTAGCCTGACAGAGAGGAGCAGCAATGGAGGCCAAGGACCACAACTACGGGGTAGCCGGAGACGAGGTAGCCAAGGAGCAGGGACCGGTGAGGATGAGTACGCAAGAGGAGAAGACGATGTCGGTGCTCGCGCACCTTAGCATTTTCCTCAACCTGGTCACCGGGTTCCTGGGTCCCGTGGCTGCCCTTATCATCTGGCTGGTCTATAGAGACCGGTCGAGCAACGTGGGTTTCCAGGCTTTGCAGTCGATGTGGTACCAGGTGGCTTGGCTCGTGATCCTGGTCGCGGGATGGACCGTGACGACGCTCTTGATGTTGGTCTTGATCGGGTTCCTACTCGTCCCCGTAATGGCCCTGATCACACTGGTCCCGTTCGTGCAAAGTGCCTACGCGGCCTACCGAGTGAGCAAGGACGGCGGGTACCGCTACCCGTTGATCGCCGACATGATCGAATCCCGTTAGTAGACAGTCAGAGAACAGGCGCCCCCGATCCATACGGTTCGGGGGCGTCGCTCCAGGAGGATTCTCATCCGGCTCTGACAGCATTCGTACATGTCGTTTTTATATACGCAAGAAACGTGGATGTTCGAGGAGGATAAAGATGCTGGACAGCAGGGAAAGTATTCTACCGGTGGGAGTCCCTCATCCCGTGTCGGTTACGGGATGCCGTGACGTGACGGAGCTCCTGCTCGGCGTGTTGAGGAGCATCGAGCCCTACGAGGCGTGTATCCTCGAGGCCGAACAGGATGGGGACTTCGAGGTCGCCGCCTTCCTGCGCGAGTTGCGGCGCCAGGACCTCATCCGGGCCAGGGAGGCGACCCGCCTGCTAAAGAGATCCCTCGAAGCAGCTTACGTCGGGAAGATGGGAGAGCCGTATGTCGAGCTCTGCGCTGGATCTTAGCTTGGAGGTCGTCCCATTCAAGACGCCCATAAGGGTGAAGGACACAAAAGGGTGCCAGGTCACGGACACCTGCGACTGGGTATCTACTGGGGCGTATCGACCATGACCCTCAGGAGGTGCTCTATGGCCTCCTCGGGGTCATCAGCGAAGCCCGTGTGGACCGGGGAAGGCTGCACCACGGTGCTGCGGGGCGCGACAAGCCATCCGAAGCGCTGGCCCTGAGGCAGCATCCCGACGGCGCCGGCCTCAGCTCCGCCTTCGCACACCCGGCGCGCGACCTCGAGGTGTGCCTGTACGGTCTCGGGGTCGAGGTTGGGGTCGAGCGCGCGCAGGCGTTCCAGGTCGAGGCGGACGCGCGCGTCGAGGTACTTCGCGTCCTTGCAGTAGAGCACCACCCCCGCGTTTATGAACTCACCGCGCTCGACGCGCGGCACCACGCGCAGGAGTGCGTACTCGAAAAGGCTCATCGCGCAGTCTCCTCCAGCACACTTACCCACGCTCTCGGCTCTCGCAAGCGGGTACTCAGGTAGGCGATGTATGCGGAGCGTACCTCTTCGACGCTCCCGAAGCCTGACTCGTCAGCCAGCCACTCCTCGGGGATCATGTCTACGATAGAGTGGAGCACCTCTGGGGCGAGCCGCGGGGCGAGCGCCGCGTCTGCTTCGGAGATAGAGTCGGCGAAGGGGAGCAGGACGTGGTCTCTGACGGCCGCGAAAGGGCGCCGGCTCGCGGCCCCCAGGGCCGTCCCGTCTCTTGCTGGCCAGTTGTGGTGGAAGTACAGCGAAGCCCCGTGGTCTATGAGCCAGAGACGATCGTGCCAGACCAGGAGGTTCGTGTTGCGCGGAGTGCGGTCGACGTTGGTCACCAGGGCGTCGAACCAGACGATGCGCGAGGCGAGGCCGGAATCCGGCGGCTCTACGAGCGGGTCGAAACCAAGGGAGCCTGGCAGGTAGTCCAGCGCCAGGTTCAGGCCGGCGCTTCTCTTCAGGAGGTCTTGTATCTCGGGGTCAGGTTCAGAGCGGCCCAACTCGGGCGCAAGGTAGGCAAGCACGACCTCGGGCACGAGGAGACCGAGGCACCGCGCGATCTCACCCGCCACGAGCTCGGCCACCAGCGCCTTGCGGCCCTGTCCGGCACCGCGGAACTTGAGGACGTAGGTCCCGAGATCGTCTGCCTCGACGATCGCCGGCAGCGAACCCCCCTCGCGCAGGGGCGTTACGTAGCGTGTGGCGGTAACGGTGCGGAGCAAGTCATGGTCCAATGGTCGAAGTGCCGCGCCATTGTCGCACTCGTCTACTCCTTCCACAACGGACTCGAATAGGTCCGTCCGCAGACCTAGATGACTTCAACCCTAGGTCCGATGTGCCTCTGGAGCAACCCGCCTATCGTTACTGCGTAGGCGACCAAGGTGAGAATCGTGCTCGGGCGGCGAGAGTCTGTTTCGGAGGAGCGAGGAGGAAACGGCGATGGATTTCATGATCGAGGCCACAGGCGTCCAGAAGGTGTACGTTGCCGGCGGACTGCGGGTGCGGGCGCTGCGGGGGGTGGACCTCGGGGTCAGGCGCGGGGAGATGGTCGCCATCATGGGCCCTTCCGGATCCGGGAAGACCACGTTGTTGAACGTCCTCTCCGGCCTCGACGACCTCTCCGACGGCGAGGTCTACGTCGACGGCGAGTCCATAAAGGGCATGTCGGACAGGAGGCGGACGCGCTTCAGGGCCCAGAGGATGGGCTTCATCTTCCAGTCCTATAACCTGATCCCTGTCCTCTCCGCGATCGAGAACATCGAGCTTCCGCTGCTGGTCGCCGGCAAGAAGCCGAAGAAGGCCCGCCAGTGGGCGCAGGACGCCATCGAGATGGTGGGGCTCGCGGATCAGGCCAAAAAACGTCCGGCCGAGATGAGCGGCGGCCAGCAGCAGCGCATAACCGTCGCCCGCTCCCTCGTGAACACTCCGGCTATAGTCTGGGCCGACGAACCGACCGGCGCCCTCGACTCGGAGACCTCGAAAGGGATAATGGATCTCCTGGTCAGGATGAACGAGCAGGAGCAGCAGACTTTCGTCCTGGTCACCCACGACGCCGCGGTCGCGGCCAGGGCGCACCGTACGATCCGCATGCGCGACGGCCTCATCGCGAGCGACGAGTCGAACGGGAAGGTAGAGTGAGGTGGAAGAGCTCTTCGGTGTCCCGACGCCACAACTAATGTGGATTCTCCTCGCCGTCTTCGGTGCAGGAGCCCTGATCCTCGGTCTCTCCGCCCTGCGCAACCGCGTCTCCTTCAGGATGGCGGCCCGTAACCTGCCGCGCCGCCGCACCCAGACCATCCTCATCGTGGTGGGCCTGATGCTCGCGACCATGCTCTTTTCCGCCTCCTTCACCACGGGAAACACCCTGACCAACTCCCTCCGAGTCCAGTCGTTGGAGAACCTGGGCCAGGTCGATGTTCAGGTGCAGGCCGACGGCGCAGGCGCCTCAGGCCAGCAGCAGTTCGGGGACACATCCTCAGAACGTGCTGGCTACTTCGACGCGGAGGTAGCTGACGAGGTACGCGACCGGCTCTCTGACGAGAACCACGTCTCGGGCGTGGCTCCCACCGCCATCGAGACCGTCCCTGTAACGGCCAAGGGCAGCGACCTCAGCGAACCGAGCACGGACGTGCTCGGCGTGGACGAAAGCTCCATGAAGGGCTTCGACAGGCTCACCACTTCCTCGGGCAAGAAGCTCCATCCGACCGATCTCGGCAAGGACGAGATCTATCTGAGCGCTGATGCTGCGAAAGGTCTCGACGTCGAGACCGGAGACGTGATAGAGGCCACCTTCGCCCAGAAGCTCGGCGCGACCTCAGCCCCGAACGCACCTCCGGCCGCTGCCGCGGTACCTGGTGCTTTGCCCGTTCCGCGGCCTTCGGAGCTGACCGTGGCCGGCGTCTACGAGAGTGGGGCGAATCCGGCCTCTTCGACATCGATGGTCATGCCTCTGCAGAGGCTGCAGGAGAGGATAGGCGAAGAAGGCAGGATCAATGCCGTCCTCATCACCCACAAAGGGCCGGCAATCGAGGGCGCCGCGGGCACTGGCGCCACCAAGGACGCCCTCAGACCGCTCCTCGAGGAGAACGACCTTCAGGCCGAGCCTGTCAAGAGGGAGGCCATAGATCAGGCCGACGAGGGTGGGGAGACCTTCACGAGCATCTTCTTGCTCTTCGGGCAATTCTCCGTGGGGGCGGGTGTGCTGTTGATCTTCCTGATCTTCGTGATGCTCGCCGCGGAGCGCAAGCACGAGCTCGGTATAGCGCGCGCCGTCGGTATGCGCAGGGGCCACCTGATGCGGATGTTCGCCTTCGAGGGGGCGCTCTACGCCCTTCTCGCTAGCGCCCTAGGTAGCGTCGCCGGCGTCGGGGTAGGGTGGCTTATGGTGCGCGTGATCGGAGAAGCGTTCGCAGGCTCCGGCTTCGAGATCTCCTTCGCCACAAGACCCGAGAACGTGATCATTGCCTTCTGCCTCGGCATGGTGCTCACTTTCGCGGTAGTCCTGATCTCCTCCTGGCGGGTGAGTCGTCTGAATGTGGTAATGGCCATTCGCGACATCCCCGAGCCTGACAGGAAGGGCCGCAGCGTCAAGGGGGTCCTCCTCGCGCTCGCGACCCCACTCGCAGGGGCAGGCCTTCTCTGGCAGGGTCTCCAGGCAGAGCAAATGGGCCTGTACATGCTGGGGCTCTCGCTCATCATCGTCGGGGCTGCGCTAGTGGCCCGTGTGCTGCGGGTGCCCGAGCGGATCTCCTTCACGGTGGCAGGGATGCTCTTGCTCGGACTCTGGCTCCTGCCCTTCTCGTTCGCGCCTGGCGGGATGACAGAAGGAATAGACCTCTTCTTTATCTCGGGCATCATGATCGTGCTGGCCGGCGTGTGGATCATAATCTACAACTCCGACCTGCTCCTTGGCGCCGTCGTCGTCCTGTTCGGCTGGCTGCGCGGGATGCCGCCCGTCCTCAGAGCTGCCGTATCCTACCCGATGCAGAGCCGCTTTCGTACCGGCATGACCCTCGCCATGTTCTCCCTCGTCGTCTTTACTATCGTGACCATGAGCTTCATAACCGCCGCCTTCGGTTCCATCTTCGAGGATACAGACCGGCTCTCCGGCGGCTTCGACGTGCGCGCCGACGCCGGCTACGCAGCCCCGATCCCTGACATGAAAGAGGCCCTGAAAGATAAGAAGGGCGTGAACGCTGACGACTTCACCGCGGTCGGCACCCTTACCGGGCTCTCCGTGGATGCGAAGCAGATGGACACGAGCCGGAAGCCGCAGACCCTCTTCTTGCAGGGTGTAGACGGTGGTTACACGAAGAACGTCGGCTACGGGTTCAAGACTACCGTCGCCGAGTACGGTACGGCGGACGAAGTTTGGACCGCGCTGCGGACTGAGAAAGATACCGCGGTTATTTCGTCGGATCTCGCGCCCAGCAGGTCCAACTTTGTTGGGGATCAGGAACCTCCGATAAAGCTCTCAGGCTTCTATGGTGAAGATCCGGCGCTCCCCGACGACCTCTACTTACAGGTAGAGGACCCGCACTCAGGAAAGTCAAGAAACCTGCACGTGATAGGGGTACTCGAAGACACGGCGTTCTTCGCGCCGGGCGTGACGTCCTCACGTGCGACCGTGGACGACCTCGCGGGATCTCCCTTACCGGTGCAGAGCTACCAGTTCAGGTCGAAAGACGGGGTGGATTCCGTCGCCATCGCGAAAGACCTGGAGAAAGCATTCGCCCAGAACGGCCTCCAGGCCGTCGCCATAAGGAAAGAGATCGAGGACGGTTCGGCCTCGCAGGGTCTCTTCAACAACCTGCTCATGGGCTTCATGGGTCTAGGCCTCCTGGTAGGCATCGCGGCTCTCGGTGTCATCGCGGCCCGCTCCGTGGTCGAAAGAAGGCAGCAGATCGGAATGCTCCGCGCTCTAGGCTTTCAGCGGGGTCAGGTGCGGCTCGCTTTCCTTATAGAGTCGTCTTTCGTGGCCCTCCTCGGCATCGGGCTCGGTGTGGCCCTTGGCGCCGCGCTCTCGGTCGGGATCGTTGACTCCTTCGAGGAGCAGATCTCCGGTATCCGTTACACGGTGCCATGGAGCACCCTGGGTGTGATCGTAGTCCTCGCCTACTTCGCCTCGCTGCTCACCACCTTCCTCCCTGCCAGCCAGGCCTCCAGGGTCTATCCTGCCGAAGCGTTGCGTTACGAGTAGAGAGGCCTGATCTAGGGGGGCCGCGCGGACCCTCCCTTTCGTCCTGGGGACCGAGCATCGTTGCGTCCGCGGTCCGATGCGCTGTGTCTCGCACGGTACTAAACTTGCATGAGTCATGAGAATGGATAACTCTGATGATGGGTGAGATCTTCGCGCTGCGGCGGTTGCGGTGGAAGCTGACGCTCAGCTACACGCTCGTGGCCGCGGTGACGTTGCTCGCGCTGGAGTTGATCCTGGCCGGCGCACTGGTCGCCTTCCTGAACTCGCCTCTGTTGCCGAGGATGGTGGTGCAGAACTTCAGGGACGAAGTGGCGCCGCGTCTCGAGAGACCCCTTAACCAGAATCCGCCGAATACCGAGCGTATACGGGAGGAACTCGAGGGCTTCGCCGGTGATTCGGGCGTCCAGGGGGACGACGGGCCCCCTCCCATGAGCCCGAGCAACTACACGGCGGACCAGGGCAGCCTCCTCGTGGTCGACGACACACACCGCCTGCTGGTCTCCGTCCCCGAGATGCAAGGCTTCCCCGAAGGCGAGCGGTTCGACGCAGGCAGCATCTCCGGCCTCAAGCCGCTGGTGCACGCCGCGTTCGACGGCGAGGAGAACTCGGGCCAACTCTCTTCCAACGTCGAAGGTCGGGTAGTAACCGTCACGCCCATAGAGGGCAAGAAGGGCCGGGTCGCCGGGGTACTCGTCGGCACGCTGCGGCTGCCGAACCTCACGGCGCCGCTCCTCATCACTGTGGGGATCGGCGCGATCTTCCTGACGATACCGGCCGCATTTCTGGGTGCGCTCTTCGGCTTCTTTACCGCCTGGAGCCTGACCCGTCGCATAGGACGTCTCGCCCGGGCTGCACGGTCGTGGAGCAGGGGCGACTTCTCCGTGACGACGAAGGACCGCTCGAGGGATGAGCTCGGCCAGCTCTCGCGAGAGCTCAACAACATGGCGGCCGAGCTGGAAAACCTGCTCCAGGCGCGGGGAGAGCTAGCGACCCTAGAAGCCCGCAACCGTTTCGCCCGCGATCTGCACGACTCCGTCAAACAGCAGGTCTTCGCGACCTCGCTCCAGATCGCCGCGGCCCGCGCCCTGATCGAGAAGGACGTGGGCTCGGCCGAGTCCCACCTCTCCCAGGCAGACGAACTCGTACGCCAGGCCCAGAAAGAGCTCAATGTCCTGATCCAGGAGATGCGTCCCGCGGCCCTGGAAGGGAAAGGCCTCGCGACGGCGCTACGCGAGTACGTCGTCCGCTGGTCGGAGGGGGCCGAGATCCGGGCTGATTTTCGAGTACAGGGCGAGCGTAGGGTGCCTCTGGAGGTAGAACAGGCGCTCTTCCGCGTCGCCCAGGAGGCGCTGGCCAACGTCGCCAGGCACAGCGGAGCCGGGTATGCTGAGGTGGACTTGACCTACGCCGCAGATACCATCATCCTGCGCGTCGCTGACGACGGCCGCGGCTTCGACCCCTCGCGGAACCCGG
>JAJNDJ010000287.1 GCA_021156345.1 Rubrobacteraceae bacterium
GGGCCAGCGTCCCCGCGGCCGGGTCCGTGGCCCATGTCACGCCGCGCGGTGCGAAACCGTCCTGGTAATCGTAGACGAACCTCACTTCGAAGCCTCTTTTGGCAAGCGCATCCTCGGCATAGTAGTCGTAGTAGGCCGTTACGTTCGGGACGGGGACCATCTTGGGCCTGGCCGGCGTCTTCGCCCGGGAGGACGCCTCCTCCGTCACGGAGGCGACGTTCTGGCTGCCCGAGGGGTTCGACTCCCCTTGCGCACCCTGTGGCGGCGGTGGTGGTTCCGTCGCGACAGGGTTCATCCGGCTCAATGTGGCTGCCACGCTGCCATCCTGTGGAAGGCCGACGAGACCCGAGGCCAGGGCCCCTCCGCCGCCCAGGAGGAGTAGCAGAACGGCCACCGAGGCCAGGACGAGCGCGCCACCCCTGGCGTGATCCTCCTGTTCAGCCTGCGCGGCGGCGGCGGGTCTTTGTGTATATGCTGCCTGGCGAGGCTCTTGACGTCGCCCGAGAAAGGCGGCCTTCCCGTTAGGCAGTGGTAGAGGAGGACACCCACCGAGTAGACGTCGCTCCTCGGTGTCGCGTCCTCGCCCCTGAGTTGCTCGGGGGACATGTAGCGGGCGCTGCCGACGATCTCACCGGCCTCGCTTATCGGTACATCGTCCTCCTCGACGATGCGAGCGATGCCGAAGTCAGCGACCTTCACGGTTCCGCCCGACGTGAGGAGGATATTGGAAGGCTTGATGTCCCTGTGTATGATGCCCCGCCCATGGGCATAGGAGAGCGCGTGCAGAAGCTGTATCGCCACCTTTCTTACGAACTGCTCATTGAGGCGCCCGCTGTGCCGGCGACGGCGACCACCGAGGAGATCCCCGAGATCCCTGCCCGAGACACATTCCACAACGATGAATGGCACCTCGCCATCCTGGGAGATGTCGTAGACCTTGACTATGTTCTCGTGATCCAGGGAGGCCATCGCGCGGGCCTCCTGTCTGAAGCGCCGCCTGAAAGAGGGCATCTCGGCGTAGTGGTTATGGAGTGTCTTCAGTGCGACGGCACGACCGAGGATGTCGTCTTCAGCCCTGTAGACGACCGCCATCCCACCGGAACCGAGCGTGCTCTCCACCCTGTAACGTCCTGCGAGGACCGTTCCAACCGGCGTTTCCAGCTTCTTACCACCTTCGACCGTACGGGGACCCTGGAATGCAATAAGTATATATGCCCGAAGACACTCCATGTACACTACCAGAGGGCGACTATGACGTTCCCCAACATGCTGGAGCACGTCAAACGTGCGTGCCACATCTAGTAGCTCGTTCCCGCCGATGAAGGCCATCGTGGGTGGAGGTTCTGTAAACTTCTCGCTTTCGCCCTAGCTGACTTCCCTGACCCAAGCGGCGACCCAGCCTTCTTCCGATCTCACGTAGTCGCCCCTCCACGAGATGCCCTTGAGCCTGTCGAAGATCCTGACGGCTTCGGTCGGGTCGTCGAGCCCCATCTCGACGCCCATCGCCTCGATCTCGCTACGCGGAACCTGGACCGGGATGCTTCCGAACCTGTCCTTCAACACCTCGCGCATCCTGATCTGCTGCTGCCTGTCGGGGGTCCGGTATCTACCCTCTCTTATGGCCGACCTCCTCTTCGGATACGAGACAGTCTGCCCCTTCCCCAGCAACGAGACTGTCGTACAAAACACTACGCAAGGTCTATATTCGGCCGATCAGTAGATGAGTGCTGATTCCATCTTTCTATGCCTTCTTCTTCCGCCTCCGGCCGCTCCTCAACAGCGAGTAGCCGACAGGCACGACGAGCAGCGTAAGGAACGTCGAGGTCGCGAGGCCCCCGACAACCGTTATGGCGAGGCTCGATGAGATCAGGCCGTTACCGCCGCCGGAGAGCCCGAGGGCGAGCGGCATGAGGGCGAAGATGGTGGCGAAGGCCGTCATCAAGATGGGCCTCAGACGCGCCCGACCGGCCGCAAGGATAGCCTCATCGGAGGTCTCGTAACGGCCCTGCGCCTTGACGGCGAAATCGACGAGCAGGATGGCGTTGGAGACCACGATCCCGATGAGCAGCAGGACGCCTAGCAGCGAGGGCACGGAGATAGCCGTATTCGTCAGGTAGAGGGCGCCGAAGGCCCCGACCGTGGTGAGGGGCACGGCAAGCAGTATCACCAACGGGACGAGTAGCGAGCCGAAAAACACGACCAGCAACAGGAACACTAGCAAGAGCGCCACGATTATGGAGAGGAAAAGGTTTCTGAAGCTCTCGTCTATGTCCTCGTTCTCGCCGCCGACCTGCGCCGTAACGTTCGCCGGCAGGTCGAGGTCGGCGATGGCCCTCTGGGCCTCCGGGTAGTGTCGCTCCCGACCGGCAATCCTCGAACCTCATCCAGCGAGTCCAAGGAGCCCTCGGGCACGCCAACCACCACAGGCGTATCCCCGAGCGTCGTCACAGTGCTGCCGCCGAGAAGGGAGCCGAGCGAGCCCGAGACCTGTACGGGCGAGAGCCCTGCTTTCGCGGCCTTCTCCGGATCTACTTTGATCTCCACCTCGGGGTTGC
>JAJNDJ010000288.1 GCA_021156345.1 Rubrobacteraceae bacterium
GTGGTCCGCTGATGCGTGGCGCCCGAAACTCGCCGGTGCTACGGTTTCCCGAGCACGGCAGGGAGCGCAGACCTGAAGACTGCTGCCAGCTGTCGCGGTGGAAGCTCCTCATCTATGAAGCGCAACGATTGGACGAGGGGAACGGCGTGCATGACGTTGCGAAGCAGAGCCATCGGCCGCCTGGGATCGTGCGCGGCGAGTTGCAAGAACCCCACGTCGAGGAGGCGCCACCGCAGGGAGGACCGTTGGCTCGGTGGCAGCGGCCGGCCCTGCTTCCAGAGCTTCGCCAGTCGTTTGCTCTCCACGGCCATGCGGACCACGCCGTAGCCGGCGCTGGGCTTGACGAGGCCGCGCTTGGTGCCCAGTAACACGTGCCGGGGTCCAGCCGTTTGCGAAGGCGCGAACCCCAGCGGTATGTGGCCGTGCTCCGCGTGGGTGACGTCGAAGCTCGCCCCCTGATATCGGGACTGCAGATATCGCAATAGCGGCGTCTCGTTCTCTTTCTGGATGGCCGAGTCGAACGTGGCCGACTCGAGCAGGGCTTCGTCGGGGCTCAGGGGCAGCAGGTAGGCGAAGGACCGTTCATCGAGCGGGTCGAACATGGTTGCGGCCGCCGCGTCGAACACCGGCCGGTCGGCCCTGACGCGGACGCCTGTGCCGCTCAGCATGGCCCGGGGCCAGCCTGGCGATGGAAAAGCGGGCTCGATGTCAGGGACGCTGTCGAACACCCAGCCGGCACGCACAGCACCGGCGTCCGTGATGACCTCGTACGTTCCGCCCTCCCGCCGATGGATCGAACGGGCCGAGGTACGCAGCCACTCGATGGGCACGGTTCTCAACTCCTCGGCTATATGGTCGAACACGTCGGTCGAGCGCACCAGACGTAGAGTGTACGGGGCAATAGACTCGACCGGCGTCTCCGCTACCCTGGCCATTTGCCAGCTTCCGACGGCGAACCGGTCGTAGAGGGTCGCACCGTGGGTCCAGTAGCTCCAGTGGACCGTCGGCCTTTCCGGCGGCGGGCACGGGTCGAGAACGGCGACCCTTCCGGACAATGCCGATCCAAGCTCGCGCAGAAGCAGCATGGCCGCCAGGCCGCCGCCGACGAAGATCGCCTCGTAGTCTCGAGCAGCCACGGGCCACTATGATACGTTGCCCGCCGCGGCGGGGGAACTCTGAGTAATCTTGATCAGCAAAATGCCCAGGCCTGCTCAGGAAAACCTTGCCCGCTGCATCATATAATCGAAGCCGGATCCGGTGTCGAGGAGGTAAGCGCATGGCAGAGAAGAAGTGGATGGTCCCATATCCTACTTCGCGTTCGGACGCAAGAGTGGACGATTGGTAGGGCGTGAAAGGCGGCGAAGGGTGGGGTACACAATCCGGACGGTGCTCGGGGCGGGCTCGCTACTCCTGCTGGGCAGAGCCGGCTGGCTAGGGTTGCACGGCAAGCCTCCTCGACTGGGGCCTTTACGTGCCGGGGATCCGCATTTTCCTTTCGGTCCTATCCCTAGTCCCTCTGGCTATCTGGAACGTCCTGGTCGCCCGCAGGCTCTTTCGGCTCGGGCGAGAGGACTCGGAAGAAGTCAAGCTAGCTCGGTCAAAGAGGAGGTAAACATCGTGTGGTGGGCAGACCTGTTGTGGGGCTTCTGGAACGGTCTTACGGCCTGGATCGTCCTCGTCGTGCACATCTTCGGTGGGTGGGAGCAGTTCCCTTTCTACAACGAGGCGAGGAGCGGCAACTGGTACGACTTCGGGTTCTTGCTCGGCGCCGGCTCCCCCCTCTTGGGTGCGGTGGGCGGGAGGAGCCGGAGGGGCTAGATGGCCGTACAGTTCGTATCCCGGTATCCGAGCTGGGTGCCTGAGTAGCGCCGAAGCGAGACCGGTTGAATAACTTTGTAGGGGTAGTTATGATTTGATCAACCCTATCAACATCATTCCGAGTGAGGCGTTGAGATGAACTGTCCCCGCTGCCAGATGGCCAATCCCGAAGGGGCGAGGTTCTGCCTGAACTGCGGTAACCAGCTAGAGGCCCAGGTTCGGGTGGAAGGCGAACGCAAGTACGTGACGGTGCTGTTCGCCGACGTGGTCGACTCGACCGGGCTTGGCGAGCGGCTCGACCCCGAGCAGGTCGCGGAGATCATGAACGGCGCATTCGCCTTCCTCAACGCTATCCAGGCTGCCGCACGCGAATACGCCGAGGAGGTCAGGCGGGATTACGAGGTCGACTTCCAAGTGCGCGTAGGGATCAACACGGGGCTCGCGGTACTCGCCGCCGTGGGGGACGAGATCAGGACGGAATACACGGCGATGGGCGACACTACGAACGTAGCCGCGAGGTTGCAGAGCGCCGCCGAACCAGGTTCCGTGCTCATCAGCGCTGATACCTATCACCTCGTCAAACAACTCTTCGATCTGCGGCCGCGCGGCGGCGCGATGGTCAAAGGCAAGTCCGCGCCCATCGTGACCTATGAAGTGCTTGCTCCCAGGGTCCTGCCAGGCAAGGTGCGGGGTCTCGAGGGATTGACCTCGCCGCTGGTAGGCCGTGCTGCCGAATTCAAGCTTGTGCATGACAAGCTGAACGAGGTGCGCGAGGGACTCGGTGCGTTCGTGGCGGTGATCGGCGAAGCGGGCCTGGGCAAGTCGCGACTTATGGCAGAGGTCAGCGAGTCGGCGAAGTCAGGGCCACAGGTAGCCTGGCTCGAGGGGCGGGCGCTCTCCTACGAGCAGGCCGTCACCTATTATCCCTGGCGGCAGGTGATCCGCGGGGCTATCGGTGCCAAGGAAGGCGAAGCGCCCGAGGTCGTGCGCGAGAAACTGCGCCGCGATCCAAGTTGCGGCATGATGCCTGAGGGCGACCCGCAGTACCTCGAGGTGATACTCTCCGTCGAGAGCGATGCGACGCTCGAGGCGGTCGCGGCGCTGGAGGGTGATGCGCTGGTCGAGCACATCGCCGCGGCGACCCGCGGATACCTGCGTGCTCGCGCCGACCTGATGCCCACGGTGATAGTGCTCGACGATCTGCACTGGGCGGATACAGCGTCGCTCGATCTCTTGTTGAGCGTGGCCGCCCTGGTGGAGGACTTGCCGCTCCTGATCACCTGCCTGCTCCGACCCGATAAAGACGCGCCGAGCTGGTCGGCCATAGAGAAGGCGCGTAGCCAGTTGGGAGCCCGCTACACCGAGATCTTGCTCGAACCGCTCGACGCCGCACATTCGAAGGAGCTGCTCGGCAACCTGCTCTACATCGAGGACTTGCCCGAGAGCGTGCGTAAGTTGATCCTGAACAAGGCAGAGGGTAATCCATTCTTCGTCGAGGAAGTGATCCGGACCCTGATCGACTCCGAATACATCGTCCAGGAGAATAATCACTGG
>JAJNDJ010000289.1 GCA_021156345.1 Rubrobacteraceae bacterium
CGACCTCAGGAAGATAGCAGGCCTCTCTCCGGTCGTGGTGGCCTATCCACCGACGAGGACGACGCTGGCCTTGATGTCGGGCCTCGACCCGAGGCTCGTACTCTATGACTGCTCGGACGACTACGAGCATTTCCCTGGCGCTCCTAAGGACATCGGAGAGACGGAGCGCGAGCTCCTCCTGCGCGCGGACCTCGTCTCCTGCACCTCGCTGCCCCTGCTAAAGAAGTCTAGAAGCGTCAGGCCAGACGCCTTTTTGAGCGGTCCTGCCGTGGACTACGAGCGGTTTGCGCCCCTCCAGGATCCCCACGACGGCAGAGAGGTCGGCACCGTCTGCTTTTTCGGCCACGTGAGCCTGGAACGCATCGACCTCGATGTCTTGCGGGCTATCGCGGAGGCGGGCTTCGAAGTGCGTATCGTCGGTGGCCTCGGCAGCGTAGAGAAGAGTCTCATCGAAATATCAGGCGTCGACTACAGGGGAGAGGTGTCCCACGCCAGGCTGCCTTCTGCTCTCGCTGGTATCGACGCTTTCGTACTGCCGTACAAGGTCAACGCTCTCACCCGCTCCATCTCGCCGGCCAAGACCTACGAGTGCCTCGCCACTGGCAAGCCCGTCGTGGCCGCCCACCTCCCGGCAATGCGGGATCTCGGCGGATACGTCTACCTCGCGCAGAGGCCGGAGGACTACGTGGAGGTCCTGCGAAACCTGAAACATCTCGAGACCGAGGAGAAGAGACGAGCCCGCATCGAACTCGCCCGCAAGAACTCGTGGGACACCCGATTCAGGGCGTTGGAGGAGGCCCTGTGGCGTCATCTCTAGGGCCTCGCGCGGGCAGGATCGACGTTCTTGGCGTGGGCGTGGACCCGATAACTGTAGATGAGCTGCACGCGGAGATAGCACGCCTGGTGCGGTCCGGCAAACTCGGCCTCGTATTGAACGTGAACGCCCACTGCCTGAACCTCTGCTATAAGGATTCTGCACTGCGGGACTCGTTGAACGGCGCTGACGTCGTCTTCTGCGACGGGGCCGGGGTCATGCTGGCTGCGAGGATGCTTGGCGGGCGCATCCCGGCACGCATTACCTACGCAGCCTGGATCTGGCGACTGGCCGGCTTCGCTGCGGCCGAGGGCTTCTCATTCTACTTTCTCGGCGCCCGACCCGGCGTGGCGCAGGAGGCCGCGACGAGGTTGAGGGAACGTTATCCCGGCTTGAGGATCGTCGGCGTCCGTCACGGTTACTTCGACCACTCGGCCGGGAGCGCCGAGAACGAGGCTGTACTCGAGGAGATCAATGCCACAGCCCCTGATATCCTGCTGGTCGGCCTCGGGATGCCGCTCCAGGAACGCTGGCTGACACAGAACAGGCACCGGCTCGACGCCCACGTCGCCCTCAGCGGCGGCGCCGTCTTCGACTACGTCTCGAGGAGGGTGCGCCGCGGCCCGCGCATCCTGACCGAGAGAGGCTTCGAGTGGCTGGCGCGGCTCATTGAGGAGCCGCGCCGCCTGTGGCGACGCTACCTCCTCGGCAACCCCCTGTTCCTACTGCGAGTCCTGAGGCAGCTCCTCTGGAGGACAATTGGGAAAGGCCCCGTGAAGGGCCTTCCGCAGGGTCGTCGTTAGTGATACTGAGCCGGCTTGCGTGCCAGGCGCTCGTAAACGGTCTCGGCCCTGGAGATCAAGTGCTTACGCTTCGGGTTCTCCAGTTCGTATCCCATTTCGCGCTTGAGCTTCTCTCTGGAGGCGAAGGGACGAGAGACCTTGTTCTCCAAGGATGTCTCCCCGAACCTCTTCCTTGAGTTTTTCTCGATGCGGGCGAACACACCGTCGACGTTCCGTTCGTCATGACTGAACGGTGAGAAGGTCGTTCCGAACCTGTCGTTTATGCGTCGGATGACCTCTCCGAAGTCTTCGGTGACCTCTTCGAAGAGCCCGAGGACGTAGGCATCGCGGTACTCTTCCACGGTCTCGTAGAAGGAGAGGTAGTACCTGAGAGCCTGGTCGACGGAGATCGGATCTCGTATGGCGAAAGAGATCACGGCGTCTTTGGGTTTTCGTATCAAGACCAGGGTAGGTATCCGCCACGTTGAGGCCCGGATCACCTGCGCCGGAACGTGTAGACCGTGGGCGATGCGCACCCGCTCGCTTTGCGCCCTGTTGAAGGCCACCCTGCACGACACGCGCCTGGTCCTTGCGTGCCAGCCGGTACAAACCGTAGAAGGCTGAAGGATGTTTGCCAGCGTAGATCTGGAGCCACTTCTCGAACCTGAATATGGCGGGGTGTTCGTCCGCGTAGGACCCGAACCGCTCCTCGATGGCTCTCACTCCTGTGCCTTCCGCCTAGTCGCCTTCTATCTGACCTCAATCTTACACACTCTGCGGGAGCTGGTCGGCCTTGCGCAGCGGTATACTCCTCGCACGGAGAACCCCGTGCGGATCTTGAGAGACATTCTGAAGAGGGTCCTTGGCTTCAAGCTGCTGCGGCGCTTAACGAGCGCCCTCATCCTGATGCTCGCGGACGGACTAGCTCTCGCTATCGGGCTGGGAGTAGCCGCCTGGGGCGGCAGGTCGGATCCGGCCATCGGCCTTGCGCCGCTGTTGCTCGCGGTCTGGATCACGCTCTTCAGCGCTTTCCGCCTCTACGACAGGGCACCCGTACGGCGCAGCCCTGGGGGACTTCTCGGGGCCGCGTTCTGCTGGGCCGGGTTGGCCATTATAGGGGCGACGATCTACCCCGAGAGCGGCCTCGGGGTAGGAGAGATAGCGTCGGCTGCCGTATTAGGCTTGCTGTGCTCCGGCGCGCTAAGGTTCCTCTACGAGCGCGCCATAGGTAGGATCTACCGCCGCGGATTCGGACAGACTCCGGTTCTTCTGGTCGGAGATGACGAAGGCCGGACGCGGTTACGCCGGATGATGGAGCATGTGCCCGGAGCCTACGCCCTGGCCGGTGAGGTTGACCTCGGAAGCGGGGACGGCGCGTACCTCGCGTCGGTAAGAGAAATGTTGGACCGCACAAAGGCTCGCGGCGTCGTCCTCGTCGGTGCTGAGAGTCTGCCCGACGAGGAACTCCTCGATCTCGTCCACTCGGTGCGGCTGCGCGGGGTGCCGCTCAGGGTGGTGCCTGGCGCTTTCGCCCTGATGCGGGGCC
>JAJNDJ010000026.1 GCA_021156345.1 Rubrobacteraceae bacterium
TGCTGTTCAGTCCCCGGATAATGCCGGATCAGGGGAAGTAGTTTTGAGATCTCGGCAGCAGATCTGAGTCTAGGACGCTCATGGGTCTTGGACTGAGGCAATACGAACTTCGAAGAGCGCGCCTTGCCCGCACTCCGGTGAGTATGGGTTACCTGGCCTCCTGGTCAACTGGAGAGATAACCGCAGGGGACATTCGCAGCTCGCAGATGCGTTCGCAAATTCGTTGCACTCTAAGATTACGTGATGGCATTGATGCAGCCGGTCGCCCCGTGGCATCATGGACATCTCCCGCCACAATGGGAAGGAACCTCAGGGAATGCACGTAGAACGCAGCGCTACGATCGACCAGCCGGTCGATAGGGTCTTCGAGTACGTTTCGACCCCGGTGAATGACCCGACGTGGGTGCCGGCCTCCCTCAGGCACGAGATGCTCTCGCCGGCACCGATGCGCGTCGGCTCGATCACCGAGGAGGACGTGCGGTTTCTCGGGAGGCGCATGCGCTACGCTTGGGAAATCACACACTACGAGCCGCCGACCGCCTTCGCCCTGCGGAGCATCTCTGGCCCGATACCCGCTAGCATCCGCGTCCTGCTCGAGTCCCTAGATGGTGCCCGCACGAAGGTCATACTTGTCGGAGAGGTGCACTTGCGCGGAATCCACAAGCCGATGGAGCTTGCGATGAGGTGGGTGGCCCGACGGCAGTTCGGGACCCAGCTGCGCACACTAAAGAATCTACTTGAGAGCGAAGCCTTATCCTAGGCAGTTGGGTGAGCAGGGCATGAGCGGGTACCACTACACTGCCACCACCTCTACCTCCGGCTCCGGCCCAGCGTGGACGAGAAGCGAACCCTTTGCACGTTGTAAGTTCGTAGAGTCGATGAGAACTTGCGCGTTGCCTGCGGCCTATCCGAGATCGCGCAACTTTATGCCGCGCTCCCACATGTTGTGGTCGTTGGTCACGCACATTGGCCAGAACCGGGCCGAATGCTCACTACCCGCGAAATCTACCTACCATGTATGCAGGCTTCTCAATATGAACTTCGGAGGACCAGCCATCCACGTACTCGGATGAAGAGTGTGATGAAGCTCTAGAGGTGGAGGCCATCGACGATCACCGAGAGGACTTGATCGGCGAACCTCTCCTCTGACTCAGCCGCGCCATCACCACTCGCACCGTCACGACTCCACCGCACGCCGGCCCCGAAGATCGCCCAGCTCACAACCGATGCCGTGACCTCAGGATCGGCCGGCCGATCGTTCGCCTTCAGCTGCGCCGCTTCGATCCATCCCAGCAACAGCTTGTAGAGCTCGCTAGGCACCTGCGCCTCGATGAGCGGCTTGAACTGCCGGTCCGAGTGTCGGCAGCCCGATTCGAGCTCCGACAAAAAGTCGCAAGTCGCCAGGACGAGCGCCTTCAGGCTCTCTTCGTCGAGCCCCGGCCTCTCCGGCAGCCTCCGCCGCAGCTCCTCATGGAAGGCCTCGCTTATGAAGTAGTCCAGGAGCTCGTACTGGTCGCGGAAGTGGTCGTAGAAGGTGGCCCTGTTCACCGTCGCACGCTCGGTTATCTCCTGCACGGTCAGCCCGCGGTGGCCCTTCTCCATCACCAGCTCGCCGAAGGCCCGCACTATGAGCTCGCGGGTGCGCTTGACGCGGGGATCCTTCCTCTTCTGTGCTGTCCCACTGGAACCTTTAACCAACATTTTCGCCCCTTTGTCGTTTAACCAACGCTTCGCCAATATTGACGGTTGACCCTGCTGTCCTTGCGTCGGATCATCTTACACGACAGATGTTGGTTTAGCAACGTGTGATGCAAAACCTACGCCCGATGTGTAGAGGAGGTTGTGGTATGGGCATAGCATTGTGGGTCGTTCAGGTGCTGGTGGCTGCGGCGTTCCTGGTGTCTGGGGCGACGAAGCTGTCGCAACCCAAGGAGAAGCTGGTCAAGAACATGGCGTGGGTGGAGGACTTCTCGCAACAGACGGTGCGTCTGATCGGCGCCGTGGAGGTCCTGGGGGCGATCGGGATCGTGGTGCCGGCACTGACGGGGATCCTGCCCTGGCTGACGCCGCTGGCCGCTCTGGGGCTAGTGCTGACGATGATCGGAGCCGCCCTTACGCACCTGAGGCGCACCGAGTACGGCTCCATCGCCATGAACGCGGTGCTGCTCGTCCTGGCTGCCTTCGTGGTCTACGGGCGGTTCTTCGTCCTGCCGGCTTGAGCGCGCGGTCAGTAGAGTTCATCGAAGCGAAGGAAGGAGATGTCGAGTTGTCGATGGAGCAATCCGTTACCGATAGATGGTCCATCGCTGCGGGGACGGGGCTCGGCCCCGTCCACCTGTCGGTCACGGATAGGGACCGGGCTTTGCGCTTCTGGCAAGATACTCTCGGGCTCACCCTTATGTCCGAGGAGGACAGGAAGATCCGCCTGGGCGCCGGTGAGCGCGACCTCGTGGTGCTCTATCCTGGCGCCACGGGCCCCGTGCCCAGGGGCACCACGGGCCTCTATCACCTGGTGATACACCTACCGAGCTGCAAGGAGTTCGCCCGCGCCGTGGGGCGGCTCTTCGCCAGGCGCTACCCGAACTCGCCCACCGACCACGTCGTGACGGAGGCACCCGGCGGCTTCTTCGTCCGGGATCCTTCCGCGAACAAGATTCACCTCACGGTGCGTACCGATGTTGGCCTCCCTGATCCGGACCGCGCTCGGATGTAGGACACGACCGCCATGCAGAGTAAGCAACCCAAGAGGGAGAAAACAGAGACCATGCGAGCCATTACGCTAGAGAGTTTCGACAGCGGCCCAGCCCTGCACGAAGTGCCGACCCCAAAGATCGCCCCGAACGAGGTGCTCGTGCGCGTTCGCGCCTCATCGGTCAACCCCGTTGACGGAGCCATCGTCGCCGGAATGATGAGCGGCATGGTCGAGCACGAATTCCCCATTGTGCTCGGCCGCGACTACGCCGGCGTTGTAGAGCAGGTCGGCTCCGACGTGACGCGCTACGCCGAAGGCGAGGAGGTCTACGGGTTCCTGCCAGCCGCCAACCCGACGGTGCACGACGGTACCTGGGCCGAGCTGATCGTCGTTCCCGAGGATAACTTCGTCGCGCGCAAGCCAGCCGGCGTGAATCTAGCGGCGGCCGGCGCGGCCCCGCTGGCCGGGATTACCGCTCTCAGTGCCCTGGATGCGCTCGGCGTCTCCGAGGGCGACACCGTCCTGGTGGTAGGCGCAAACGGCGGCGTGGGCAGCTTCGCCGTCCAGCTCGCCGCCAACGCCGGCGCGACGGTGATCGCTCCCGCACTGCGCGAGGACGAGGACTACCTACGAGAGCTTGGCGTCAGCGAGGTACTCGAGCGCGACGCCGACGTCGCGGCGCTCGTGCACGAACGCTACCCCGAAGGCATCGAGGCCCTCCTGGACCTGGTCTCCTACGCCCCAGAAGGCTTCGACACCCACGCGGACGTTCTCAAGGACGACGGCCGCGGCGCCTCGTCACTCTCCGCAGCCGGCGAAGGCGCTGGGCGCCACAACGTCGGGGCGATGCCAACCCAGGACAACCTAGAGCGCTTGGGTCGGATGCTGGAGGCCGGCACCCTCAAGGTTCCCATCCAGAACACCTATAGCCTAGATCAGGCCGGGGAGGCTCTGGGTGCGCTCAGCACCGCGCATACCCAGGGCAAGCACGCCATCCGAGTAACCTGAGCGCATTACGCGTTCAGGTTACTCGTGGGGCCGGGGCCTTTGCTCGTGGCGGGGCTCCAGTAAGAAGCATGGTCGAACTTTTTACAACTCCGTCATAACGAAGTTCGCAGTATTCACCTTCCACGCACTCCGGTAAAAAGGACGAGAGAAGGGCCGAGATGTCATCGCCTTGATCCTAGATCCTAAGCTTTGCTCTAAGCGTCCTCCCTTCTTCTAGGAGGACACCACTGCGGGTACTCTCGAGGATCCCCGGAGGTCCCCTTAGCTCGATGCGGCGTGGTGCTCGGGATCGTTCGCTGCCTGCGTGCGCCTTGCGGCCTCCACCTCTTGACGCTCGCGCTCGATCTCCTTGGAGAGGAAGTTGTTGAGCGCCGTTCGGATAACCACGATGAACGCCAAGATCTCTACCTCGGCGATCGTCGGCGCCACCGCCGTGCTGCGAATGTCAAAATCAAGCTGGAACTCCAACCCCAAGGCTAAGTAGCGGCCCAAGAACAGCCTGATCTCTGTGTAGGAGCGTTTCCTTATCCCCAACACCGAGAGCAAGTGAACAACGACGGTCGCCAGGGCGCCGAAGCCTACTATGGCCGCTCCACCGCCTCGACGGCCAGCTCAAGGTAGCCCACCGCTGTGACCAATAGCCCTTCCACGAACTCTTAGTTTACCCACGAGGCTGGGCTAGCAGACCGGCCGGTATCGATGATGAGGATTGCACAACCTCTAATAAAGGGCACAGTGATGGTTTCCAGAAACATTAACCGACGGGGTGCTTAGAGTGCCACAAGCCTCTTGGGCACCCTTGAAGCAGCGCTGCCCATGGTACCTCTGGTATTAAGCTAGACTTGTGCGATGTCGAAGCCAGCGCGAGTTTTGGAGTGGCTCAGAGGGCGAGTAAGCCCCCAGAGAGATATTTGGCGGGTTCTCACAGCAGCACTCATTGCCCTTATATTCGTCTACACGCTGCGGCTCTGGGTTATAGGTTTCGGGCTTGGGTTGGTAGGATTCGGGGACATCTGGGTAATGAGGTTGGTGACTTTCTGGGATGTCTGGGCACTCGTTTACTTGGTGCTTACCTGGTTACTAATAATGCGATCGTCCGCCCAGCAAACCCGTCAATGGGCCTTAGACCAGCGAATAGCACCTCGCCCGCATCTTCCTGTACTGCGCTCGGTGATTCTGAGAGTGTTGCGGACACTGTTCTTGGTTAGCCGGACAAGCTCATTGTTTTTCATCGTCTTCGTAAGCGTGGTCAGTATGGCGCTGGCAATCAGGTTGGTGCCTAATCTACGCAACATGGAAACGATAGGTGGCCTCTCTGTGGCTGTCATGGCCGCTTTAGGAGTTGTCTCGGCGTGGGGAGTACTGCACACCTCCTATGCACTCCACTACGCTTACATGTACTATCGATCCGAAAACTCGGCCGGAGGGCTTACCTTTCCAAGCGAGCAAGATCCGGACCAATTCGACTTCGCCTACTTCGCTTTCACCATCGCTACGAGCTTTGCCGTCTCTGACGTGGATGTAACCGACCGAGCGATACGCCGAGCGGTCCTTGGACATCAAATTCTCTCGTTTTTCTACAACACCTCGATCCTGGCCTTGGTGATAAATCTCTTCACCGGCACTTGAGCTTACCGAGTACTTCCAAGAACCCTGAGTATGCTAGGTTAGGAGAAATCACTCTTCTTCTAGGCTGTGAGTATCCTGGAGAATGGCTGTGGGCGACGTCTTTGACCGGTTGACCTGTCGCTCCTGGGTTCGCATTTACACGACCCGTCCTAGACTCACAAGCTGGTACACCCGCCGTTGTAGGTTCCTGAGGAGCCCGATAGTCGTCCGAAGCTAACTTATTCCGCCGCCATAAGGGGGGTTACGGCAGACTTAGTCAGAGAGAGCGTCACTTGGAAGCTATGTAAGGCGGCTTTGAATTCCCTTAGTCGGTAAGATGTCGCCGGATACATAAGATCGTCACCGTGTGATGAGCGATAGAGAGAGGAGCCTGACCGTGTTCTTGGAACTGCCAGGAAGGGTCGCGATTGTCACCGGAGCCGCGCGCGGTATAGGGTTCGCCGTCACCGAGCGCCTCTCGCGGGCCGGCGCTCGTGTGGTGGTCGCAGACATCGACGAACAAAGCACCCTGGAGGCCGTGGAACGGCTGCGCGAAGGGGGAGCAGTGGCCGTGGAGGCGCTCGCAGACGTCACCAAGCCTGAGGAGGTCGGTGCAATGGTCGAGCGTGCCATCGACGCATTCGGCAAGCTCGATGTACTGGTCAACAACGCTGGCATAACCGGCCGCGATGCCTCGCTTTCTGAGATCACCGACGAGGATTGGGAGAGGGTGCTTGAGCTGAACCTGACCGCCACCTTCTACTGTTGCCGGGCTGCTATCCCTCGTATGCGCCAGCAGCGGAGCGGCGCTGTAGTCAACGTGGCGTCCATTTCGGGTAAGGAGGGCAACCCGAACATGATCCCCTACTCGGTCTCCAAAGCCGGGGTGATCTGCCTGACCAAGGCGCTAGCCAAGGAGGTGATCCACGACGGCGTCAGGGTAAACTGCGTGGCACCTGCCGTCATCGAGACGCCGCTGCTCGACCAACTCCGACCAGAGGCCATCGAGTACATGACTACCAAGATCCCGATGGGGCGGATGGGGCGAGCGGAGGAGGTGGCGGCGGTGGTACATTTTCTGGCCTCAGACGATGCGAGCTTCGTGACGGGCCAGTGTTACGATGTCAGCGGTGGTAGGGCGACGTACTAGCGAGGCGGCCGAAGCTGTAGCTTCGGCCGCCTCCTGGAGTTTGGCTGTTTAGGAGCAATCAAGATCCCGGTTCGGAGCCTTCCGAACCGCCAGTCGAGCCGCCGAAGTTCTCTGAGTGGCATCATGCTGGCGTGCGTTAGGGTCGACCCGCCGGGGAAGCGAGGGAAGGAGCTAGACCATGAACCATCCCAACGGCATCCAGTTCGCCACTACGCCTCTCCGCTCGACAGGTGTGCGTCTCCACTACGCCCAACGGGGCAATCGAGGAGGGGAAGCCATCATCTTCCTCCACGGCTACAGTGATTCGTGGTTCTCCTTCAGCCGGGTGCTCCCCTTGCTCTCGCCCTCTTACCACGCCTTTGCGCTCACCCAGCGCGGGCACGGGGACTCGGATAAACCGGAGTGCTGCTACACGCCACATGACTACGCCGCCGATGTCGACGCTTTTATGGAGGCGGTCGGTACCGACGAAGCCACCCTCGTCGGTACTTCGACGGGAGCCCTTTTTGCCCAACGAGTGACGCTGAGCTACCCACGCCGCGTCAGCCGTCTCGTCCTGATCGCTTCGCAAACGCCGGCGCGCGAGAATGAGGCGCTTTCGGGGTTTCGGGAGGAGGTGCGCGCGCTTCAGGATCCCGTCCTGCCCGAGTTCGTCAGGGGGTTCCAGGAGAGCACCATCCACCATCCGGTCCCGCAAGAGTTCCTCGAAACAGCGATCTCCGAGAGCCTCAAACTCCCAGCCCACGTGTGGCGCGACTACCTGGAGCAGGCGGTGCTCTCGATCGATCGGGATTATGTAGTCGAGCTTGGTGAGATTAATGTGCCGACTCTGATCTTGTGGGGGGAGCAGGATCCCCTCTTCCCGCGCGAAGAACAAGAGCGGCTCGCGGCGGCGATCCCCGGTGCCACCTTGAAGGTCTACCCCGAGAGCGGCCACGCGGCGCACTGGGAGCGACCGGAGTGGGTTGTGCGGGATCTGGAAGGGTTCATAGAAGGCACCAGTCCCGCCGTCTAGTTCTCCATCGCAGAGCCGTTCACGAACTTCGCAGAAAACTCCTTCTACGAGATTGGGTGAATAAGGGCAAGAACATGGACCGACTGGCAACGCGCCCCTATGTACCTAGTATCCTCCGGGAGTACATAGCGAGATATCGCGATCCCTGGGACTTATCACGAGGAGGCGTGCGCCCCTCCCACTAGTCTCCGGTAGGCGTCTGGGTCGGTGGCACCCTCACAGTTGAAAAGTAGGACGCGGCTCTCGCGGGTCACACCCAGCGCCCTGCGGGCCTCCTCCTGTTGCTCGCGTTGATCGCCGTAACTCTCCCCACGCAGAAGCCACAGCAGGCCGCCTAAGCCGGCCGCCCCCGTCTCGCCCGAGACGACGCCCGATGCGGCCATCAAGCGTACCGCCTCGCGGTGCGGCCCGGGCACGGATACGATGCGCCCCTCCTCCACTGACCGCAGCAGGCAAGCCGCGTCGGCGGGCTCTACGCCGAGCAGCTTCGGGCGCCTAGAGGTATGCGGACCGCGAAAGTGGCGGGTCACGGCGGCGGCGAAGGCGCCTACGCCGATCTGCACCACCACCAAGTCGGGAGCCGCCTCTTTTCGTCTTTCCAGCTCGTCGTCGATCTCCCAGAGCATGGTCGAGTAGCCTTCGATCACCCAGGAAGGTATCCGCTCGTAGCCTGACCAGGACGTGTCCGATACTACGAGCCCGCTCTCTCCTTCCTCCGCGGCCGAGCGTTCGACGGCCTCATCGTAAGTGCCTTCGACCACTATCACCTCTGCCCCCTCTCCGGCTATGGCTTCGCGCCTTGCGGCTGCCATGCCCTCGGGCACGAAGATCTTCGCCCCGAGCCCCAAGAGTCTTGCCACCCGCGCTAGCGCACGACCGTGGTTGCCGTCGGTGGCCGCC
>JAJNDJ010000290.1 GCA_021156345.1 Rubrobacteraceae bacterium
CTTCTAGGGTATGGGCTCGACTCGAGCAGTTGGCTGCAGTGGCCCAATAGAAGGGGTGTGTGTGCTAGTTGGCTCCCCCAAGGTTTGCACATTCTCAAATCCCTCGCACTTTACTTGTGTTCCTCGAAGAGCGATACAAAGAGGTTGCTATAAATAGTGTAGTGGTCTGCAAGGCATCTGTCTGTGTCTTTGTGGGACACAGATGGGCTCCGAGATGGAGAGGTAGAACCATAGCCCACCAGAATCTCCTGAAGCAGCGTGCACTCATCGTGTCTTGTTGCGTCAGCCGCCTGCGAGGTAGAGCGCAAGATCGGCTAAAGGGTTTGTGGGCCTTAAATCCTCGCAACACTCATCAAGGGCGCTGCTTCTCGAAAAGCCCTGCCCACCTAATTGGATACGAACGCGACGTTCATGCGCAGGATCTTAAACGCTCACCAACAAAGCCGTGGCGTACATGATAGCCACCCCGGCGGTGAACCCACCCAGGTTCGGGGCGGAGAGGGCAGGAGTCTTCGACCGTGCCGAATCCTTCAGGAGAAGCCGCGTGACCTCGTAGATCACCTGGAGTATGGCGCCGGCCCCAACAGCGAGCAACACGGCCGAGGCGAGGTTGGAGTAGGCGAAGCCGCCGATCCAGGTCCCCAACACCGCAGGTCCCCCACCAAGAAGCGCCAGGCCCGCGAAGTGCGCGAGTCGTGGCCTCTCTTCGAGAATGGGCGCCGCGATACCTACACCCTCTGTAATGTTGTGCAACGTGAACCCGACCACGAGAAACGTCCCAAGTGCCGCCTCCCCGAGGGCGAATGCCGCGCCGATGGCCAGCCCCTCCCCCAGGTTGTGCAGACCTATCCCCAGGGCAATCCGGTATGATGTCGAGAGCCGGCTCGTCTCCCCGCGCCTCCTGAACAACCGCTCGGCCCCCAATAGCCCGAGGAGGGCGAGCAGCGCCGCCATCAGCACCAGAGGGACGCCGGAGAAGACCCCAGGCAACCGCCCGGCTACCTCCACTGCCTCGAGCAGCGTGTCCACGACCAGCCAGACAAGGAGCCCCAGCGTGAGGGCCAGTACGGCCCCGATCCCCGCGGAGCCGAGGCGCCGGAGGAAGGGATACCAGAGCAGCCCGAGGGCCACCGGTATCACGCCGACGTAGGTTCCGATCAGCGCGTAGCGCCAGAACGTCTCTGCCGAGAACGTCGGTGTGATCACCGCCGCAGGCACCTCAGCGGAAAAGGTGGTCCCCGTGCCCGTAATGAGGGTTATCCCGTATGCCTCGCCCTCGATCCAGGAGTAAGGCAAGGTGATCTCCGCCGAACCAAGCGGCGAGATCCTCGCATCCGGCTCCGCCCGGAAGTCCCAGAGCGCCTCGTTCACCGTCACCTGGCTCACGGTAACTGGCTCGGGACCGCCGTTGGTCACGCTCACCACTATCTCGTCTGGCGTGGGCAACGACACCCGATCGATGGTGAGATCCTCTACGGGCGGACGGTCCTTACGGTCTATCCCCGCCCCGTTCAGCACTATGGCGGCCAGCAGTACGCCCAACCCCAGCAGCGGCGCGAGCCCCAGAAGCACCCAGACCGGTCCACGCTCTCGTCCCACTCCTACTCCTTCACGTCGAAGAGGCCCATCCAACCGAGCTCGGCGAACTCGCTGACGTGGGCGTGGAACATGAAGAGTCCTGGGAAATCGTAGCGGAACTCCATGATGCCGCGCTCCCCCTGGGCGAACATCTTGGTGTCCGTGAACTCGGAAGGCTCGAGCCTGGTCCCCGTTGGATAGTAGTCGAAGAAGTTGGCGTGCGTGTGGAAGCTGTTCACGAAGTCGAACTCCAGCACGTTGACCGCGTAGATCCTCACCAGCTGCCCACGCTTTAACTGGACGGGATGGCGCTGGTGGTGGAAGGCTACGGTGTTCACGGCGTAGACTTCGTTCGCGCCGTCGAAGTTGGTGTCGAAGCCGTTCATGACCATCACCAGCTCGTCGGCCTCCTCACGTCCCTCCCTCGGGTCTATGACGAAAGCGCCGTAGAGTCCCTTCTCGATGTGCTTCTTGAGGGGCATGACGTGGCAATGGTAGAGGTGGCACCCGAACGGCTCGGCGTCGAACTCGTAGACGAACTCCTGCCCCGGCGCGACAAAGATCGCCCTCCCTGGCGCGCAAAGTGGGCCCAGGCACCTGCCCGTTGTAGGCCCACGCCGGATACATCACCCCAGGCGCCACCTCTACCTCCACCGCCTCCGCACTCAGCTCGTATTCTCGAACCGTCCTGCCACCCTCGGTCCGCTCCTCACCCCAGTAGAATTGCCTCAAGAACGTCGATGGGTCGAACCTCGAGAGGTCCACATCCCCAACCGTCCCGTTCCCCCCGTGCGCAGCCATGCCGCCAGTGTCCGCGGCCCCGTGGCTAACACTATGGCCCGCCCCATGCTGCTCTCCGTCGTGCCCCAGGGCCGCGCGGGCCCCCAACAGGCTACCGGAAACCCCTAGAGCCCCGGCGACGCCCGCAGCCCGCAGAAAGTCCCGGCGTGAAACCTCCCATCTCGATCCATCCATGCGCGCCATCCTGTTCCGTTCGCTGCGCCCTCACGGGATTTCGTACCCCGAGATGATTTTAGTCCTGTCTAATATTACGACAAACTGAGGCTACATGTCAAAGTATCCTCGCTTGATAAAATTATTCGAGTAGCCTATATTGTGATCGGAAATGGGGAACTTAGGGGTCACTCAGCCTTCGGCATCGGTCGGGAATTACCTCAAGGCCGTGTGGGAGACTGCGGGCTCGGGGGCGGCTTCGACCAAAGGCGTTGCGGACAGGCTCTCCGTCTCCTCTGCCTCGGTAACCAACATGTTCGCGAGGCTACAGGTGATGGGCCTCGCCCTATATGAGCCCTACCGGGGGGCCTCCCTTACGAGGCGGGGGCTTGCGGAGGCTTTGCGGCTGGTGCGGCGGCACCGCCTGATCGAGACGTTCCTACTCGAGCATCTAGGGTACTCGTGGGAGTACGTACACGAGGAGGCCGAGAGGCTGGAGCACGCCGTCTCCGACGAGTTTACGGAGCGCCTGGCCGAGCTGCTGGGCCATCCGGAGCGAGATCCCCATGGCGCGCCCATCCCTGCGCCCGACGGCGCGCTGCCGCCCGAGGATTCGCAACCCCTCAGTGGGACAGAGGCCGGCGGACGTTTCATCGTCTCGCGGGTAGAGAACAGGGACCCTGCCGTGCTTACCTACCTGCGGGGTCTTGGGCTCGTGCCAGGGCGAGCGCTCCGGGTGAGGGAGGTCCGCGCGCTTGATGGTGTCGTCACCGCAGAGGATGAGGGCGGGGTCTCCCACGTCCTCGGCGCACCCCTTGCGCGTTCCATCCAGGTCAGGCACCGGGTGTAGGGGACTCGGCGAGGGACCTCCATCTGCTCTGGGGCGGGCCGGAAGATTCTTGCTCAAGTAACCGTCAGTTGATGGCCCTGTTCCTTGTAGCGGACTGCCATATCTGGGAGCGAGATGGGATCGTAGTCCTTCGCGTGGCCCGCCTGCCCGAAGGCCTCCATGCGCGCCTTTACGACCTCCTGCATCGCGGCCCTGGCGGGCTTTAGGTAGTAGCGGGGATCGAACTCCGAAGGATCCTCGGCGAAGGCCTTGCGGATCGCACCCGTCGCCGCCAGACGCAGGTCGGTGTCGACGTTGATCTTCCTCACGCCGTGCTTGATGCCCTCTTGTATCTGTATGTCGCCGCCGTACTCGTTGATAATGTCGACGAGCTCTCTGGGCACGCTGGAGGAGCCGTGCATAACGAGGTGCGTGGTGGGAAGCCGCTCGTTGATCTCCTCGATGATGTGCATGGCGAGGACCTCGCGATCCGGCTCTTTGGTGAACTTGTAAGCCCCGTGGCTCGTCCCGATGGCGACCGCCAAAGCGTCTACCCCCGTCCGCTCGACGAACTCCACGGCCTGGTCGGGATCCGTCAGGTTCACCTCACCCGAG
>JAJNDJ010000291.1 GCA_021156345.1 Rubrobacteraceae bacterium
CGTGCGCCGCAAGGAGGTGCATCTCGGGGTCGGGCTTCCCGTGCTCGACGTCGTCGCGAGTGACGACTACGTCGAACTCGTCCTCCAGCCCCAGGATGCCGAGCACGCGCCTGGCTTGCTCGCGGTGGGACTGGGTGGCGAGGGCCGTCGGGAAACCTTCTTGTCTGACGCTCCGGAGCAGGGCTATGTTGTGGGGGTAGCGGTGCTCATGGAGCAGTTTCGGGTCGCCTAGCATCTCCTCGTAGATGCCAAGCCTGATCTGGATGTAGGCCTGCCACGGCGTGCCCACGCCGAACTCCGCCATACGTGCCCTGGCCACGTCCTCGAGCTCGAATCGCCGCATCAGTCCGACGGCGACCTCCTGGCGCGAGAGACCTACCAGGTCTCCAAAGGCAGCGACCACCTCTCCCTCGTTCAGGTCGGGACGCAATTCGGTGGCGGCGCGAGCGTAGGAGAGCGCCTTTAGTTCCTCGGTTTCGACAAGCGTCCCGTCCAGGTCGAAGACGAACGCGCGGATCACGCCGGCTCCACCCTACAAGTCTCCCCGGCGCTTTCGAAAACGTACGAATATCTTTGCACCCTCAGGCTCCTTTCCCCAGCCGCTTCCCCCGGAGCCCACCGTCTCGAAGTGGGTTCACAAATTGTAGCGGCCTCCTGGCCCTCACGATCCTCTCAGCGCACGGCGGGCGGATCACGTTGACCACTCTGTAAGCCCCACCGGCAGGGCTAGGCGCGTCAAGGTCACGTGAGGGACCCTTGCTTTAGGACCCATCGTCGAGATCTCTGTCGGCGGGTTCATAGTGTCCAGGTCCAGTCGCGTACCTCGGGCGGGTCCTCGAAGTGCTCCCTCGAATAGGCGATGGCTCTTGCGATCGCCGCCTCGCACTCGGAGATCAAGGTCGGGGCGCGATCCTCCGGACGCGAACGAGAGGTTTCCCCGGCGCGGCGGAGCGCCTCCGCCGCCAGGTGGTAGCGGCTCATGCCGTTGAGGACCACCATGTCGAACGGGGTCGTCGTAGTACCCTGCTCGGAGAAGCCCTTGACGTGGAAGCGGTCGACGTCCACGTGACCGTGGACGATCTCGTGGATGGCCCTCTGGTAGCCATGGAAGGCGAAGACGACCTGGCTTGTCCGCTGTGAAGAGATCGACGAAGCGCGTCTCGTCCATCCCGTGCGGGTGGAACTCGCGCGGGAAGAGCGTCATCAGGTCCACGACGTTGACGACGCGCACCTTGAGCTCAGGCGAGTTCTCGCGCAGCCAGTAGGCGGCCGCCACAGTCTCCAGGGTGGGGATATCCCCAGCACAGCCGAGAACGACGTCGGGCTCCTCCTCGTCTGATACGTTGCTCGCCCACTCCCAGATGGAGACGCCCGCGGCAGCGTGCGCTATCGCCGCCTCCATGTCCAGCCACTGCAGCTGAGGTTGCTTGTCTATGACGATCAGGTTGACGTAATTGCGGCTGCGCAAGCAATGGTCGGTGACCGAGAGGAGACTGTTGGCGTCGGGCGGCAGGTAGATGCGCGCGACAGTGCCCCTCTTGGATAGCATGACGTCGATGAGGCCCGGCCCCTGGTGGGAGAAGCCGTTGTGGTCGTTGCGCCAGGCGGTCGAGGACAGAAGGATGTTCAAGGATGCTACGGGATCGCGCCAGGGGAGGTTGATCGCCTCCTGGAGCCACTTGGTGTGCTGGACCGTCATGGAGGACGAGATCATGGCGAAGGCCTCGTAGGTCGCGTAGAGTCCGTGGCGTCCGGTCAGGAGGTAACCCTCTAGCCAGCCCTCGCACAGATGTTCGCTCAGGACCTCGAAGATCCGACCGTCGTGGGAGACGTGGTCGTCGTTGGGTATCGTCGGGCCGACAAAGCAGCGATTCTCGACTTCGAAGACGGCGCCGAGGCGGTTGGAGTTGATCTCGTCCGGGCAGAAGAGCCGGAAGTTTCGCTGCCGGGCGTTCCGGGCGAAGGTGTCGCGCAGAAGCTCGCCCAGCTTGCGGGTCGACTCGTGACGCTCTGTGGCGGGCTTCTCGATGTCCAGCGCGTAGCCGCGGAAGTCGGGCAGGTCGAGGTCTTCGAGGATCCTGCCGCCGTTGGCGTGCGGGCTCGCGCCCATGCGATGGTCGCCTCGCGGGGCGAGGGCGGCAAGCTCGGGGATCAGGCGACCCTCCTCGTCGAACAGCTCGTCGGGATGGTAGGAATGCATCCACTCCTCCAGCATCGTGAGCTGCTCCGGGTCGGACCGGACGTTCGACAGCGGCACCTGGTGGGCGCGGAAGGTGCCCTCGACGGGCAGGCCGTTCACCTCGTCGGGCCCTGTCCACCCCTTTGGGGTGCGCAGCACTATGGCCGGCCAGCGCGGGCGTCCGGAAACGCCGTTCTCGCGCCCCTGGCGCTGGATAGCCCGGATGTCTTCGTGGCAGGCGTCCAGCGTCGCGGCGAACGCCTGGTGGACCGCCGGCGGAGCGTCTCCCTCGACGAAGTGGGCCTCGTAGCCGTGCCCTTCGAGCAGGTCGCGGACCTCGTCGTCGGAGGAACGACCCAGCACGGTGGGGTTGGCAATCTTGTAGCCGTTGAGGTGCAGTATCGGCAAGACCGCTCCGTCGCGCGCAGGGTTGAGGAAGCTGATGGACTTCCAGGAGCCTTCCAGGGGACCGGTCTCGGCCTCGCCGTCGCCGACTACGGCGGCAACGAGGAGGTCTGGGTTGTCGAAGGCGGCACCGAAGGCGTGGGCGAGGACGTAGCCGAGCTCACCGCCCTCGTGGATCGAGCCGGGGGTTGGCACGCTCACGTGGCTCGGCACCCCGCCAGGCGTCGAGAACTGCCTGAAGAGCCGCCGCATACCCGCAACGTCTTGCGAAACATCGGGGTAGATCTCGGAGTAGGTGCCTTCGAGGTACACGTTCGCCAGGACCGCGGGGCCGCCGTGCCCGGGTCCGGTCAGATAGATGACGTCGGCGCCGTGCTCCCGTATGAGGCGATTGAGGTGAGCATAGACGAAGCTGAGGCCCGGCGAGGTACCCCAGTGTCCGAGGAGGCGCGGCTTGATGTGCTCGGGTCTTAGAGGCTCGCGCAGGAGGGGGTTGTCTTGCAGGTAGATCTGACCGACCGTCAGGTAGTTGGCGGCTTGCCAGTAACTCTGTATCCCGGTGAGGTGCTCCAGGGGAAAGCGCCGGCCGCGGCGGCGCGGCTTCTTCTTCCACCACGCTGGAGATGGTCGGGTCGAAACGGTACATGCTCTCTGCTCCTCTCTGCTCAATGTTCCTGCTCGATGAGCCTTCTCGTGTGCCGGGCGACCATCAGGTCTTCATCGGTCGGCACGACGCGGACGGTTACCGTTGCGTCGTCGCTGGAGATG
>JAJNDJ010000027.1 GCA_021156345.1 Rubrobacteraceae bacterium
GAGGGTCGTGATGGTCTCTCCGGTAATAGTGGTGCGATGGTGCACTTCTATCCCGCGTACCCGGCGCGGGCGATCGCGCATCCGCACGAGCTCGAGCATGCGCTCGCGCGTCTGCCGATCCTCGCCAAGGACCTCCAGGAGATCGGTCCGACGTAGCGCGAGCAGTGTGCAAGGCTCGATGGCTCTCACCGTGGCGTTGCGTGGTCCGTCGGTAAGCAGGGCTGCCTCCCCGAAGAGGGAGCCGGGATCTAAAGTTGCCAGAATGCGTTCGTCGCCCTCGGCTCCACTCGTGAGCACCTCCACACGACCGCTTCGGAGCACGTAGCACTCTTCGCCGGCTTCGCCCTGGCGGATGATGGTCTCCCCAGAGGGGACCTCCAGACGCTCGAGCCGGGTTGCGAGGCGCCGCAACCGCTCGCCGTCCAGCGTGGAGAAGGGACTTGCCTGCTTGAGCAACTTCATTACCAACAGGTCATCTGCCAGCTTCTCGAAGGCTGAGCGGCCTTCTGGATGTGCGTCGAGTGCCAGGCGGCAGTCTGTTGCGCGCAGGCTTAGCAAGAGGAGGGGTTCGACGGCAGTAATCGTGGCCTGCCGACTGCTTCCGGCCTCGTGTAGAGATAGTTCGCCGAACAGCTCCTCAGGACCTAACGTTGCCAGAGGAACGATGCCTGAGGGCCCGATCGTCGATGCCTCGGCCCGACCTTCCACGATCAAATAGAGCCGGTCGTCGGTGTCACCCTCTACCACTACCTTATCGGCAGACTGGAAGCGCTCCTCCGTTAGCCGTGAAGCCAGGTCTTCCAGCACCGGATCGGGCAGGTGGGAGAAAGCCGGTACGCCTGCAAGGAGTTCCAGGCGCCTTCCAGGTGAGACGGTCCGATCCTCCGGTCCCGGTTCCTTCACGGCGGCCACAAACCCTTTCCGAGCTTCCGACGTTTTCTTACCAGAGATCATTTAACACCAGCCCGCGCTCGGATCAAGACGGAGCGGGTCGTGCCAGGCATGCAGAAGAAGGTTGCAGAGGCCGTGGAGTAGGCACAGTGGTGGATTGCGGTGTTAACAGGCCTGACCGAAGTCGCAAAGATATCTCGTAACCGGCTGGCTAATCCGCGTTGCTCCGCTGTGTCTGGGTTCACGGGGCTCGGTACAGATTCCATGCACCCGCTCATAGATCGCATAGGGCACCGGAAGGAGATCCAGGGAGTCGTCGAACGCTATGAGCGCCGGCGTCCTTACCCCTGCCGCGCGGACGGCGGGTACAGCGACTGACTCCTTGCGGATGGCGGCGACGAACGGAGGGGCGTCCCTGGGAATACGAAGGATGTACTCGCTTCCGACCAGATAGATGGCGTTGAAGATGCCAACGTCTTCCAACGGCGAAATCTCCCCGGCGCGCAGGTTGTGACGCTCGCCGATCGCCTCCAGGGTATCGGCCGACATCGGCGGGAAATCCGGTAGTTGCAAAGTAGATGCCTCTCGTGTCCGGGTTCAGAGAGTGCAGAATATACATGAGGTTGGCAGCAAGCTTCCGTAGGCGGCATCATTATCTACCTGGTTCGTACATTGGCCATACTCGAGGAACGAACAATGAAAATCGGTTCGATCGTTATACGTTGTTACGAGTTCGACAGAATGCTGGCGTTCTGGCAGGAAGCACTCCATTACGTTCCCAGAGAGCCTGTTGATGACGGCTGGGTTGTACTTTGTGATCCCGGGGGCAGAGGACCCAACATGTCCCTGGAGAAGGTTCCTGAGCCTTTCGAGCCCATCGGAAAGACGAGCAGAGTGCACCTGGATCTCTACACCGACGACCAGCAGGGCGAAGTGGATCGGTTGGTAGAGATCGGGGCGACCCGGTACCCGCGCACATACAGTCCGGATGAAGATTTCGTCGTGTTGGAAGATCCCGACGGCAACCGCTTCTGCGTCGTGCAGGTCACAAGCGAGAACTGAACGATCCTCCCGGCAAACCAGGCCATAGCGGACGCCTGGGCAATACCTGTACAGCCCGTGGTGAGGGTGCTGAGCCGCGTACGCGTTGCGTACCCAGAGCCTTCACCAAGCTCTGAAGGAGTTGGCCCGAAGTACATCTGAGAGGACGCTACCGACTGCTGCGGGAGGTTGTCCAGCGGTAGGTGACGTAGAAGCCCAGCGCCACCCCGAGTAGAAGAACTAGCAAGAGGGGAGCGCGTCCTGACCAACCCTGCGCCGAGCCCCAACTTTCACCGAAGAAGTACCCTACCAGGACGACCGCCGTAGCCCACACCGCCCCGCCGAGGACGCTGTAGATGAAGAACGTCCCCCAGTGCATGCGGCTCATGCCGGCTACCAGCGCTTCCAGCAGGCGGGAAACCGAGAAGAAACGGGCAGCGAAGACCGCCTTGCCGCCGTGGCGCGCGAAGAGCCCTTCGAGTCGCTCCAGGCGCTCTGGGGTGAGCTTTACATACCGCCCCCACTTCAAGACGAACGGTCGTCCCGCTTTGTGGCCGATCCAGTAGCCGATCTGGTTCCCGACGATAGCCCCGAGGATGCCAAACAGTATGGCGTCCCTGAGGTCCAGGTGGCCCTGCTGAACCATTACGCCGGCGGTTAGGAGTATGGCCGCGCTGGGGAAAGGGATGCCCGTGGTCCCGAGCATCACGCCAAAGAAGACGATCAGGTACCCGTAGTTCTCGATCAGGGGATAGACTTTTTCCATGGTAGACGAGAAGTATACGGACTACAGCCGCTGCCAGGTACGCCTGAGCGTTGCACCACAAGTCAGCCGGATGCGGCGGAAACCAGGGACCTGTTCGTCGACAGCAATTTCGGGTAGCGATTGCACCGAGGAGACCGTGCGAACCATCTTCCGGCATCCTCTGCACCTTGTCGGTTCGGACGGAATCTTCGGGGATCGCCCGCATCCCCGTCTTTACGGCACAGTGGCTCGTGTGCTAGGGAGATACGCCCTGAAGGAGCGGTTGATCCCCGTAGAAGAAGCCGTGGCGTGGTTGACTGCCCGAGCAGCCGATCGCATCGGCCTGACCGATCGCGGACGGATCAGAAAGGGGCTGCGCGCCGACGTCGTGCTGCTCGACCCCGCACGCTTCATCGACACCGCCACTTACAACGATCCCAAGCGCATCCTCGAGGGTATCAGGCGGGTGTTGGTGGGCGGTCGAACGGTTTGGGCAGACGGCGCATCGACCGGTGTGCTGCCAGGTAACGTCCTGCGCGAGCCGCTACCCGGACGCTAAGAAAGACCATGCCGATGATCTAGTGGGTGGTAGCGTTATCGCCGGCCTATCAGTACAAATGGTGCCCAATAATAAGGGTGTGGGAATTTATCTTTGAGCGCGAGCTGGGCGTTGCGCAAGGCTGTCGCCCTTCCGACCCCTTGGCTCAGGTGTTCGTACCAGTTCTCCATTAGCTCCGCCGTCGTCTCGTCCTGCACGAGCCACAAGCTGGCCACGAGCGTCGTCGCACCAGCCCCGAGGAACGCCCGTGTCAGGCCCATGAGTTCATCGCCAGCGTAGATCTCGTTGCGCCCCGACTCGCAGGCACTCAAGGTGACGAGGGCGCCTTCAAGATCAAGCCGTATGACGTCGCTGGCCGCCAGCCAACCATCGCCTACTTTCAACGATGAGAACATTGGGTTGTCCACCCGAAACATGCCGTGGCATGCCAGGTGCAAGACGCCGCAACCAGGCACCTTCAAACGCAGCGCCTCCACAGTGGCCTGCTGGTCTCTCAGCAGCTCGGCGGCAGGGAGGTGCTTGACGACGGCTTGCGTCTCCTCTGCCACGGCCGGTATCGAGGGGTCGGCCACGCCAAGCACAAGGGCCTTATCGAATCCTCGCGGGATTCGCCCCTGGCAGAGCGAGTAAACCTTCGCACTTGGGGCGTAGGAGACTTCGAACCGCTCCAGAAGATACGATCCGCCATCGAATAGAGCGTGGAAAGGCACCCGATGCAGCAGACCGTGGGGCACGATGACGAGTTTGCGCGACGCTTCGGTTCTGTCAGAGGTCCGGTCCACGGTTTCCTCGAGGAGCGGCTCTAGCGACTCTATTAGCTCCTCGTATAGCGAAGTCAGCACCCGTTGCGTCGACCGCTCGAGCAACGCCATGTGCCGCTCTGCGAACTCCCTACCCGTACCCAACCGATCCCACTGCACGTCGAGTTGCTGCACGAGACGCGCGACCGTCGCCGCTGAGCCAGGGTTCCGCACGACCCGGATGCCGCCTTGCCCATGAAAGAACGTCACGATCTCATCGCCTACCAGGTGGTAGGCCAGCAACGTCACGTCGGGCGGGAGATGCTGCAAGCTATCCGACGCCGCTGGAGGCGCGAATAGATCTGACGTTGCTGCAGCGCGCAAGCGCAGCTGGCTGATCTCCCTTTCCAGCTCGACGGCGCGCCCCCGCAAGTCGGGGAGAGGCATATCGTCGTCGGTGCCGCCAAACATTCGACCATAAGTCACGTTTAGGTCCGACTGCAAATCGCGGATCCGCCCTTCCACGGCATCATCTGCCAGTGTTGCCGATCCCTGTACGACCCCGGTGAGCAAGTCCACCAGGGCACGCGACTTGGCACGTTCGGCGATTGCAAAGGCGCTATGGGAATCCTCGTCGCCCCCGCTTGCGAGATGTAGCTTCAATAGCTCCTCGTAGGCGGTGGTCTTATCCCGCAGGAAAGAAGCGCGCATCGTCTCGTGGGCGACGGTGCCCCGCAGGCGTTCGATCTCGTCAACCGCCGCTTCGAGCAGCACCCGCGCCTCCTCATCGCGACCTTGCAGCCGTCGCAAGCTGCCGAGTCGCTCGTTCAGCCGGTAGCGCAGGTGCGGTAGAGCCAGGCGTTCGGCAAGCCGGCTTGCCTCTAGAAGGTGCGACTCTGCTTCGGAATCGTCAGGGAGCAGCAAGTCGGCGAGACGCAGATGCGCGTAGACGCGTTGCACTGACCAGTCTCTTTCGGAGACGAGACTTAGTGCCCGCCTCACGGTTGCGACTGCCGCTCCATGATCCCCACGCGCCTCCTGAAGAGCAGCCTGTTCGAGCATCACCCCCGAGAGCAACGGCGCATTGTCGGCCGCCGCAAAGAGATCTGCGGCTTCGACCAGTGCGGTCTCGGCTTCTTCGAACTCCGAGCGAGCGATCAACGTCGAGCCGATGCCCCACAGCGCCCGCGCACGATCGTGGACCATCCCGGTGTGGCGTAGCAAGGCATGGGCTTTCTGGTAGGCCGCCAGCGCCTCGGCGTAGAGGTTGAGTTCCAGGTATGCGCCGGCTGTGTCGATCAAGAGCAAGCCCTTGTCCGCGAGCGCACCGAGAGAATCGTACAGGCGACGCGCTCGTTCGAAGGCGTCGAGACTTCGCCTGTAGTCTGCCAGCTGCCGATTCGCTTCCCCGATATTGCTGAGAGCCTTGGCATGAGACAGGGTAAGCCCGGCAGCGGCAAAGATGGCAGCAGCCGCCTCGTGGGCTGCAAGGGCTTCTTTACCCCGACCGAGGAGTAGGAGGATAGCACCTCGATTGTCCAGGATCTCGCCGAGGCGGTCGGTCATGCCGAGAACCCGGTAGCGCCCTTCTGCGGCGGCGTACGCCACGAGCGCTTCTTCGTAGAGGCCGATGTATTCGTAGCAACCGCCGCGGTTCTGATGCACGAGCGCGGTAAGCAGATCGGCCTGCTGTCGGGTGGGTGTAATCTCGAGTTCGCCCCTGCCATTCAGGGTGTCAAGGACGATTTGCCCAGTGTCGAGTGCCTCCCGATAGAGCCCTAATTCGAGCAGCACTGACATCCGACCGACGTGGGTGCGCAGCGCCTCCAGGTTCTTGCCGCAGGCTATGTAGCCTGCGTGTGCAGCTTCGGCCATCCGCAGCGCAGCGTCGAGTTCGCCGTTCGCCGCGTATGTCTGACCGCGGATGTAAGAGGCGCGCGGCACCGCGGTGGGTGCGGCGGCTCGGTCCGCCAGGTCTGCGCAGAGTGCAGCCAGCCGATGTGCCTTGCGCGGATCGCTGTGCACCAACCGCTCGGCGAAGTCGAGCAGCCTCTCCAAGCCTTCCGCGTGCAGTAGGCCCGCGGTGTGCAAGAACGTCGATCGTTGCTCCAACGTCGACAGGGCGAGCAGCTCCTCAACGAACCTGACGTCGACCTTTTGGTCGGAGACGGGAGTCACGTCTTACACGTTCAGGTCGACGGGCGTGATCGAAACTTCGATCCGGTCGGAGCTAAGGATAAGCTCATGCACGCCGGGCTGTATGGCCTCCATAGTGAAACTGCCAAGGTCGTCGGTGGCGGTTATGGCGAGTTCGGTCTCGCTCTGCAGCAGCTGGACGCTGAAGGATCCGAGCTCCACGTCGTTGTGGGTCAAGACCTGACCATGGAGGTCGAATTTCTTGTCGCGGGCCCGTGGCAGTATGTTCAGGGCTAGGTCTAGAGAGTCCGCGGAGTACACGAGTTGCCTGCGTGCCCCTTGCGTTCCGGCTGATCTTACGCCCACCGCCGGTTGCGATCCACCGTCGAACGTCAGCCTCGCGACAACACGTTTCAGGAGCCCGGGCGCAGGTCGACCCTCCGCGTGCGCTTTGTAGCGAGCAATCAACGTGCTCCTCACTTCTGGAGGCGGCGCTTCGAGGACGCTATCCTTCGTGGTATTGAGGAACTTGCGCAGCCAGGCGACGTCGGCTAGCGTGGCACCATCGGCGACCGCCATCTGCTCCTCGACCGCCCTTGCCTCTCTCTCGGGCAGACGGCCTTCGACCCAGTCGACGAGCTTGGAGAAAGCTATGCTCTTTCTAGGAACGGGCACTGGTTGGCCACCTCCGGGGCGTCTTCACGTTCTCTCACTTAGTGAATGCCTGCCGATGCACCCAAAAGTACACCAATCTGTACCAAGACGAAAGGATCGTGTGTCGGTGCGACCGATCGTGCCTTGGTTCTTGTCGGGCCATCCGCTGTTACTCACCCAGAACCTGCCTCAAACGCTTCAGGCAGCGAATCCGAGAGGGCCCCACGCTACCGACGGCCATGCCAAGGCGGGCAGCGACTTCAGCGTAAGACGGCTGCTTCGGATCCAGGTAAAGGGCAGACAGGAGGTCCCGGCAAGGTTTGCCAACGAGGGATAGACCATGGTCCAACCACTCGGTCAATTCCCAGCGCTCTATCTCCTCGGAACCGGTGTTCGTTAACATCAAGGTGCTCTCTCTCGAACTTCCGTACCACCCAGCCTCCTCACGGCGCTTCCGGTCGAGCCGACGCCAGGTGTGACGGCGGGCTACGGTGGTCAGCCAAGCGCCCAGAGTGCTGTCCTCTGACAAAGTATCCATGCTCTGAAACAAGATGGTGAAGGTGAGTTGCGTGATGTCGGCAGCGTCCTCCCTGGAGAGCCCGTATCTTCGCGGCACGGAGAACACAAGCCGCTCGTATCTCTCTAGCAAGTGTTGCCACGCGCCGAGATCGCCGTTGCGGCAGTCTAGAATGATGTCCCGGTCTAACCTGATCGCGACCTGTATGTTTTTCCGAGCCAGGACTGCAGACCTCCCGGGTCGTACCTGCTCGCTGCGGAACTAACAGTACGGTACATGAACCTAGGAGCAGGCGCCCGGGGAGAGGCTCGCCCCCACGTCGGCGCGGCCTGCGCCCAACATGGCAGCGTAAATCGGGTCTGTCACGAGAAGTGGTCGGGCGCTGCAGCGTATCCTCTTTTCAACACTCGCGGCATCGACTGAGCCGTAGACCGCGTGGATGAGCGCCGCTTGTCCGGAAACGAAGGGCGTCGCCATGGAAGTGCCGCTCCAGTAGGCGTACTTGCTGACCGGGAAGGCGCTCCTGATGCCCTC
>JAJNDJ010000292.1 GCA_021156345.1 Rubrobacteraceae bacterium
CGGCACCCCCAAAGCGGTGGAAGAGTCCCGCGGCATCGTCCTAGGGCTCGACGAGCGCAAGATGAAGGCCACGCTGGTACGCGAGTACACCCACCCCGACAAGCAGTACGCCGATGCGGCCGGCAACATGCAGGTGCTGCCGAACGGCAACGTCTTCGTAGGGTGGGGCAGGGGGCTGGCCATCTCGGAGTTCAGCGAGGACGGAGAGATGCTCTTCGACGCCACTTTGCTGCGCAAGAACGAGTCCTACCGGGCCTTCCGCTTCTCGTGGAGCGCTCGTCCGAGTGATCAGCCCGCTGCTGTGGCGGAGCGTGTCTCCGAAGAGGAGGTCAGGGTCTACGCCAGCTGGAACGGTGCCGCGGAGGTAGCCACCTGGGAGATACTCGCCGCACGGCACCAAGGCCGACTAAAGTCCCTGGGACAGGTCCCCCGAAACGGATTCGAGACGGCAATGGTGGTCCGAACCTCCGATCCTTACGTCGCCGTGCGAGCCAAGGACAGTTCGGGACGGGCACTCGGCACCTCCAAGGTCCTCAGGCCGGGAAGCTGAGTGGTGTTGTCCAGCTTCGGTTGCGCGACGATCTGCTTCCAATGTCTCGTCAATGCCCACGACCAGAGGATCTCCTTCGCCCACGAACGTCTCCACTAGCAGCCTCAACAGCTCACGACTCGCCTCCCGACTCGACCAGCTAGCGCGCGCACTCTCGGGGGTCGGTCTCTTGACGACCCGGTGCATGATGAGGTTCGTCCGGATGCGGGTGCTGCAATCTAAAGTACGGTCTCTCATTCGGACCAAGGCCATTTGCGCACTCACCTCAAAACCGGGCACTTCGGGCACTCGTCGGTGGCTTCCTTTTGGTCGGTTGTCTCTTACTGCTCTGCGTCGAATCTCTGTCGGCTCGAGTCCGTGATCTCTGCGATCCGAGGTTTACCGTACTTCGGACACTTCTTTTCGGTCTCTCAAGCTACCTCCTCTCCCTGAACCCCCAGACGCCGGGCATTGCGCAGCGCTTCGTAGACCTCCCCCGAGACCCAGAGGCGATGAAGCAACACGGAGAGTTTTCTGGCCAGTGCCACCACTGCCCGCTTTTTGGCATTCTTGCCACCACGTTGTGCGATCTTCTCTGCGTGGCGTCTGAGGTCGGAGTCCGGGGCGAACGGGCCAAGGATGTAGTGGGCACTGCTAACCAACAATCTCCTGAGCAGCTCCTCGCCCTCGCCGGAGATCCGCTTTTGAGGATCTTGCTCACCGGACTTGTCGGTGCCAGGCGCCAGTCCCAGGTAGGCTCCCACCGAGCGGCTTTGGGCGAACCTCTGCGGATCCTCCAGGGTCAGGACAAATGTAAGTGCCGTCAAAGACCCCACTCCCGACACTTGCCGCAAAAGTCTCGTCTGCGGATAACGTTCTGCGGCCAACTCCTCTATGCGCCGGTCATAATCCTTGATCTTCTCGGTGAGCGAGCCAACGGTCTCCACTATGGGCCCGAGGACCTCGGCGAGCTCGGAGGGTAGCTGGCCTGGGACCTTTTTGTGGAAGCTCGGCGTCGAGCACTTGGGCAAGCGGTATCCGAAAGATTTCACCGTCCCGCCTACCCTGGGTTGATCATCTGGATGCGGCTACGGACCAGCGCCTCGCGCGAATGGACTATCGCCAGGTGAGCCTGGGAGTCGCAGCCTCGGTGCTCCACCGGGTACAGAAGTTAGATCAGCCGAGTCTTACGAGGATTAGCGATCAGTACCTCGTGGCCACACTCGGTAAGCAGACGGCATACCCAGGGCGAGTGGGTGCCCACCTCGATGGCGACATGCAGCGGCCGTTGTGAATCGAACCGGCGCCGCATCGCCTCTGGGGTGGTGCGCAGCCGGCTCTCTTCGATGAGTTCGCCGCTTTCGGTGTCGATGAGACAGAGGTGACTGTAGTTGTCTCCCAAATCCATACCCGCCGTCATGTTCATCTGCTCGGTGCTACCATTACTCATGGGCCGATCCTCCTCTCTGTGGGCCACTAAAAGAGCCCGTCGATTCTTTGCAGACCCTCCGACAGGGTACTGCGCGGAGGATCGGCCGTCTCATCTCATCTAAAGTCGAGCAAAGCGAAGTTCATGGGGATAGTTCATCCTCCTCGCTGAGAGTGGTTGCAGGGACAGACCTCGCCGGCGGTCCCGGTCCTATCGGGCCGGGCTATGCTCGCCTTCTGGCATTCGATGTCCACCGGTGGTTAGAATCCCAGGCCTCCCCACGAGCTCCAGCCATGCTGGATCAGATCGCCTAACCCATGCGCTGTCCTGAGTACGGTGATCGTTTTGTCCAGGGCCTCCAACACGGAGCCCTTCTGGCTCTCTGGTAGGTCGCTCTGCTCCACAACGTCCCGCGTGCGTTGAATGGCCGCGGCGAACCGCTCGTCCGGGTGTGGCAGCTCGCCTATCTCGAAGAGTCCTCTGTCGGGGATGTACTCCATTTTGGGAGTGGGGATGTCTACGTCGGGACCACTGCTGCCATAGTTGAGGCGCAGGTATCCTTCGTCATCCAATCTTCTAAGCAGGCTGACAGCGCGCTCCGCTGCCTAGTCCCAGCTCCTCCGAGACGTTCTTAAGGCCAGCGGCCGTGGCAGGCATTATGTACACGCCGGCCTCTCCGGCAAACGTCGTGATCTGCAGGACCAGATCAGGCTCACCCCGCTCAAAGGCCGCTTCCAGCTCCTCGTAGAAGTATCGGAGCATCTTCTGTCCATCGGTGAGCTGGCGATATTCCTCCGTCACAAGACCTCTCCTGTCGCTGGCGGGCATCCTACGCTATTCACCCAACGTCGGGGAAACAGAATTCTGCGAACTTCGCCATAACGGAGTTCTCGGAAATTCACGTAGCTCCGACTCTTCACCAGTCCCGCTGATCGGTGGGGCGGAACAGTACCTCGTTGACGTTTATCCGCTTGGGCTGGGCGAGCGCCCACAGTATCCCCCGGGCCACGTCCTCGGCCCCCAGGAACTCCACCTCGCCAAAAGAATCCTCCCTGAGTGATTCCATGATCTCGGGATCCAGGTGGGAGCCCAGCTCCGATCGGGTAGGTCCCGGCTCGAAGAGCGTCACGCGCACCCGGCTAGGGTGCACTTCCTTGCGCAGGACCTCGGTGAAGGCCCCGAGGCCGAACTTGGCCGCCGCGTACACCGAGAACAGCGGGGAGGCCACTCGGCCCGAGGTCGAGGAGACGTTGACGATGTGGCCGTCGCCACGCTCGAGCATCCCGGGGAGGACCGCCCTGGTGGCGTAAAGCACGCCGAGGAGTTTCACGTCGACCATCCTGCGCCAGTCGGCCGGGTCGGCTTTGGCGATGGGAACCGGAAGCATGATGCCGGCGGCGTTCACTAAGACATCCACGCCGCCGAAGGTCTCCTCGGCGCGACGGACCATCGCTTCGGCCTGAGCGTAATCGGTCACGTCGGTGGGCAGGGCGATGGCCTCTCTGCCACCCTGGGCTATCACTTCCTCTAGCTCCTGGAGTCGTTCGGCCCTGCGGGCGGCGAGGCCGACCTGGGCACCAGCGACTGCAAGCGCCCTGGCGGTGGCCCGCCCGATGCCCGATGAGGCCCCCGTTACCAGCGCGACCCGGCCCGCCAAGGGCGTCTCGCCAACCCCGTAAGACCTGCGCTATCCCGCTCGGCGTCGCTCACCTCTTGCTCCTTCTCGTCGCGCCCCCTGCCCCGGGAAGACTACGCTATTCACCCTAGCGCGTGGAAGTCGAAGAATGGAACTTCGCCTTATCGACTTTCTCAGATGTTCAGCATAGCCCCGTCCCGCTACCTGGAGCATTAGGGACGGAGCGTGGGGTGTTCTCTCCAAAGTACAAAC
>JAJNDJ010000028.1 GCA_021156345.1 Rubrobacteraceae bacterium
GTCACGGGTGTCGCGGCGCCTCCAGCCTCTCCCACACGGCCCGCCAGGTCTCTTCCCTTTCCAGCGCCACCGCGAACTCGAACATCTTCCTCGCCACCCGTGCCCGCAGCGCGTTCCAGACCGGCCGGCGGGGTGCTAGCCGCGCGAGCCGCCGCTCCTCGGCCTCGGCCAGAAACCTTGCGTTCCTCTCCCTCGCGAGCTCTACAGATAACCAGTCGTTCACGACGTGTATCTCCTCTCTCGCTTGCCGGATGAGAATACTGGCGAAAGAGGTCATAATCCTTCCTGATAACCTGTGGAACCGCGAGGTTTTTCGGAGGCAGAAGGGTGTACGGCTACCGTCCTACGACGAGGTTGCTCTCGATGCTGGAGTTGCTCCAGGCGCGGGGGAGGGTGAGTGGTCCCGAGCTGGCCCGTAGGCTCGAGGTCGGCGAGCGCACCGTGCGCCGCTACGTGGCGATGCTCCAGGAGATGGGCGTACCCGTGGAGGCCGAGAGGGGCAGGTACGGCGCCTATACTCTGAGACCTGGTTTCAAGCTGCCGCCGATGATGTTCACGGACGAGGAGGCGCTCGCGCTGGCACTTGGGCTCCTCTCTGCCCGCAGGCTCGGCCTATCGGGGGCCGCCCCTGCCGTCGAGGGCGCCCGGGCGAAGCTGGAGCGTGTCATGCCTGAGGAGTTGCGCGAACGGGTGCGGACCTTCGAGGAGGTCGTCGTACCCGCGGCCGCGGACCCGGCGCGCCTCCCTGCGGGCGAGGTCGTCGTGACCTTGAGCGAGGCCGTGCGGGAGCGCAAGCGGGTGAGGATGCGCTACAGGGCGGGGGACTCAGGGGAGACGCGGAGGGCTGTGGATCCCTACGCCGTCGTTCAGGGGGATACCTTCTGGTACACCTTCGGTTACTGTCACCTGCGGGAAGGAAGACGCCTCTTCAGGTTGGACCGGGTACTCTCGGTGGAGAGACTCGATGTGTCGTTTGTACTCCCGCAAGGCTTCGACACACCCCAGGGAGTGCTCGAGGCGCTTGCGGATATGCGGGAGGACCGCTGGTCCATAGAGGTGTTGCTCCAAACCACGGTGCAAGAAGCGCGCGGGCAACTCCCGAAGATGGGGGTCTCGCTCCAGGAGACACCACACGGCGTCGTTATGATCTCTTCGACCTCCGATCTCGGGTGGATGGCGCGGGTGCTGGCGGGACTCTCATTCCCCTTCGTGGTGCGTAAGCCGCCCGAACTTCGCGACGCGCTGCGACGACTCGCTGCTGAGATCGAAGCCCTGGCGGAAGGTCGCTAACCCTGACTGCTCAGCCGAACCTCGCCATAACGTGCTTGATGACTGTCTAGTCTGCGATCGCGTAGGCGCTCAGCTCTTCTCGCTAACCAACCATCGTATACGCGTCCCGGCCGCGCTTCAGCAAACCACGGGCGATTATGGAGCGCTGAATCTCGCTAGTGCCCTCCCAGATGCGGTCCACTCGGAGCTCGCGGTAGTAGCGCTCGGCCGGGTTCTCGGTCATGTACCCCCGGCCACCGAAGATCTGGACCGCACGGTCGGCGACCCGGCCCGCCATCTCTGACGCGAACAGCTTCGCCATCGCCGTCTTCCCGTGCAGAATGCTCGGGGCGTCGAGATCCCACATCCTTGCCACGTGGTCCACCATCAGCCTGGCGGCGTTCAGCTCGGTCGCGGAGTCGGCCAGCATGAACTGGATCGCCTGGTACTCGGAGATCTTCTTACCCGACGCCGAGCGCTCCAGCGACCACGAGCGGGCTAGATCTGTGAGCCTCTCGGCCGCCCCGCAACAACGGGCCGCTATCATCAGCCTCTCCAGAGAGAACCAGCGCTTGGTCCCCTCGTCCCCTCCGCTTCCGAGGCGCGCGTCCTCTGGGACCCTGCAGTTCTTTAGCCTGAGCTCGACGTGCTTGGAGGCGTAAGGGTCGTGCATGAAGACCGGCGTACGCACGAACTCCAGGCCTGGCGCCTCGCGCTCCACCAGGAAAGACGCCTGCTCTTCACCGGCCCATGCGAGCACGATAAAGAAGCCGGCCCGCTCACCGCCGGTCACGAACCACTTTTCGCCGTTCAGAACCCAGCCTTCCCCGTCTCTTTTGGCGGTTGTCTTTATGTCCTTTATGTCCGAGCCGGCCTCCGGCTCGGTGATGGCCCATGCCTCCCTTGTCTCGCCCCGCAAGACGGGCATGACGTAGCGCTCTATCTGCGCGGGGTTGGCCAGCTCCAGGAGCTCCCGCGGTCCCCTGTCGGCGACCATGTACCCGAGGCCATTGGTCACCTTGCCTGATTCCTCCTCGAGTGCGACGAGCGAGACCATGGACAGATCCATGCCGCCGTACTCCGTGGGCATGTTGAGGTTGCTGAACCCGGCCTCGCGTGCCTTGTCCCGCAGCATCTGTAGCCTCTCCTCGTCGATCTCCCCGCGCTCAGCTATCTCCGCCTCGAACGGATGAAGCTCCTCCCTCACGAACCCGGCTATGCGGGCCTTCAACGCCTTTACTTCCTCCGGGATCTCGGCCGTCACCTGTGGCGCCGTCGTCACAGCTGTGTCTCCTCTTCTACTTCTTGGGGAAGGGCAGGGCGATGGTGTCCTCTACCCTGTCAGGGTCCCGCTCCCGTGAGAACCGCGCAAGCTCTATGTCCTCTTCGGGCAGATCTTCGACCGCGCCCTCGGAGATGAGCTCGGCCATCTTCTCCCCGAGCGCCGGCCCCCACATCATCCCGTGCCCCCCCGCCGCCAGGACGTAGAAACCCTCTACCGGTTCGTCGATGATAGGGAGGTGATCCGGCGTGTAATCGATGGATGCCGCCCACGCCCGCGATACCGGCAAGCCCTCGAGCGCCGGGTGCGCGGACTCCCAATCGGGGCGCAAACCCTCGTAGTAGTTCCAGTCGAAGTCGATCTGGTAACGCCCCGTTTCGTCCGCCTGGTCGACGGGGTTGCTCATGCCGAGCAAGACACCCTGCTCTTCGGGCCGCCAGTAGTAGCCCTTGCCCACGTTGAACACGAGCGGGAACGGATGCTCTACCCCCTCAGGCACGTAAGGGAAGCTGACGACCTGGTGCCGTACGGCCATCACAGGAACCTCCACCCCGACCATCCGGCCGATCTCCCGCGCCCCCCGCGGGCCACCGGCGTCCACAACCCGCTCCGCCTCGAACGTGCCGCGCACACTCTCGAGAGTGTAGCGGTGGCCCTTCTGGTCGACGCCGGACACCTCGCACATCTCGAAGAGGTCAACCCCATCGTCCCCCAGCACCGCACTCGTGGCATTGCGGGCCGCCACCGGCGGGTGGACGTAACCGTCGTCCGGGGTGTACGTCGCCCCCACAAAGCGGTCCCAGTTCAGTTCGGGGAACCGCATCCTGCCCTCCCCAGGCTCGACCCACTCGTTCTCGACCCCGGCGGCCCGCCGCACCTCGACCAGCCGCAGGTAACCCTCCTTCTCCTCCTCTGTCTCAGCGACGATGTAGTATCCCGTCTCCATAAAGCCAGAGTCCAGACCCAACTCGTCCCCGAGCCGCAGGTACAACTCCCGAGAGAGCTTGCCCAGCTTCGCCGCTGTCGCCGAACCACCTTGCTGGCGTACCACTCCTGCCGAACGGCCCGTCGCCCCTCCCCCGGCCCAACCCCGCTCCAGCACCGCGATCCGCCCGAAACCACGATGTGCCAGCCGGTGCGCCGTCCACAATCCCAGGTTCCCGCCACCAATCACAACCACGTCGTAAACCGTCATGCCCGACTCCTCCTCAAGTTCCATCACCCACCCAGCCAGTGCGACGGTCCGATCCACGGGCGACAGGCAGCCCGAACGTCACGCCACTCTTGAACCGCAATTCAATAGAACCCCGGCGCGGTTGGTTCGTCACTACGACCGACCGCACACTGCACCTCCCACTACCGATCCCTCTGGACTTGGCCCGACGAGACGCGCCACGACGACCGGTGGCCAACGACCAGGATGTATTCTTGAATCATCATTCAAAGTAAATTATACTGAAGCTGGCGGGCTGGGGCAACCGGCATGCCGGTAGGCCGCCCGCTGGTGGCGGGGCTATCGGGAAGTGTGTAAAGGATGGGTCGGAAGGGGAGTGTTTATGACGCCCATAGACCGTGAATTGCTATCCTCGTCGGTGCTCTCCGAAGGGCAGATGAGCCTACCTGCCGAGGCGTTCACCGACGATTCGGTGCTCGATTGGGAGATGGAGCACTTCTTCGACGAGAGCTGGGTATGTGTCGGACGTTCGGAGGACCTGCGCGGCACTGGTGACCGCTGCGCGGTGGCGCTCGGCCGCGAGTCAGCGCTCCTCGCGCGGGACGAGCAGGGAAACCTGCGGGCCTTCTACAACGTGTGCCGCCACCGCGGGCACTTGCTCGCCGAGGTAGGCGAGTCGTCGAGTGGCAGGTTCATCCGCTGCCCGTACCACGCGTGGGCTTACGGGTTGGACGGAAGTTTGCAGGGTGCTCCCGGTTTCGGCCAGCTACCCGGGTTCGACAGGGCTGACTACTCGCTAGTACCGGTCCGGGTCGTGGAGTGGGAGGGGTGGCTGTTCGCGAACGCGAGTGGGGATGCGCCTCCTTTCGAGGAGCACGTGGGCAATCTGGGGGAGATGATCGGGAACCACCGTTCCGGCGAGCTCGTGACGGTCGCCAGGCGCAGCTACGAGATCGAGGCTAACTGGAAGATACTCGTCGAGAACTACCACGAGTGTTACCACTGCCCATCCATTCACCCTGAGCTCTGCAAGGTAAGTCCGCCGAAGAGTGGCGAGGATCACGAGGCGCGGGGGATCTGGTTCGGTGGGTCAATGGAGCTCGAGGATCACGCCGAGACCATGTCGCTCACCGGGGAGAGCTTCGCACCTAGGCTGCCGCATCTTGCGGAGGGACAGGAGAGGGAGGTGTATTACTATCAGCTCTTCCCCAACCTCCTGATCAGTCCCCACCCCGACTACGTGATGACCCACCGCCTCAGGCCCCTCGCCCCTGGCAGGACTGCCGTGGAGTGCGAGTGGCTGTTCTCTCGCGAGGCGGTCGAGACCGAGGGGTTTGATCCTTCGTACGCGATCGAGTTCTGGGACCTGACCAACGGGCAGGACTGGAAAGCGTGCGAGGGCGTACAGAGGGGCGCCTCTTCGCGTGGTTACCGGCAGGGACCTCTGTCACCCGACGAGTCGACGTCTGGCAAGTTCGTGGCGACGGTGGCCCGTGGATACCTCCAAGGTGGGGTCGCGCAGCTACTGGATTGGATCCCGCCTGACGGGACCTCGGAGCAGGTTCGGTAGCCGTGCGAAGAGGCGGTCACATATCAGCGTTCACCTTCTTGTTCGCTGATTTCTGAGGGCCGAACGCTGGTGGCTCGGCGCGGGGTTCGACCAGGGCGTCGACCGCCGCGCATCCGCGCGGACCGACGACGATAGGGTTGACGTCGATGGCGCCGATGAGGTCTCCAAGGTCCACGGCCAGCGAGGAGAGTCTGGCCAGGGCTGTGGCGAGGGCGGCCACGTCAGCCGGCGGTGCGCCCCTGACCCCGTCGAGTAGCGGACGAGCGTCGAGCCGGTCGATGAGCCTCGAGGCCCTTGCCTCGTCCAGGGGCGGAAGGGCGAGACGCCTATCGCCGAACGTCTCGATCAGTACGCCGCCGGCGGCGACCATGACCAGCGGGCCGAACTGGGAGTCTTGCGCCACCCCGAGCGCCATCTCCACGCCGGGCTCCACCATCTCCTGTACCGTGACGGCGGGGCCAAGCCGCGAAGACATTTCCCGATAAGCCAAGGCCAGGGCGTCTTCGCCTCCGACACCGAGCGTCACGCCGCCGAGCTCCGTCTTGTGTGAAGCGGCGGCCGTCTTCAGGGCGACCGGGTAGCCGATGCGTCCGGCGGCGGCCAGGGCCCCTTCGAGGTCGGTCGCAGCGGCGGTACGCGCCACAGGCACCCCGTAGTCGGCGAGCAATTCCAGGGCGCTGGCTTCTCCGAGACGCTCCCCCGCGGCCAGTGCTTCGCGCCAGCGCCGCACGGTCTCCCGCGGCACCGGATCTGGGGGCTTGGGTGGCGGCAGCGAGCGGGCGTCGCGCAGCCCGAATAGGTGCAGAAATGCACGCAGTCCTGAAGGTACATCTTCCAGCACCGGGATGCCGAAGGAGCGCAGGCGGGCTGCGGCGCTCTCCTGGATCGCGCTCGTGACGCCGCAGATCACCGCGAACGGCTTCTCAGTCGAGGCCCAGACCCGCTCCGCGACCCAGGCGTGACCTCGCTCTGCCCGGTCGCTGTGCAGGTCCACCACGTAGGCGAACGCCCCCGTGTCTGGGTCATCTGCAAGATACCTGGAGCAGTCCAGAAAGATGTTGTAGGGGTCGTTGTCCGTGCCCCAGGCGTCCAGGGGGTTGACGGCCGGCAGACCCGGCTCCAGCCGCGCGGCGACATCCCTGAGGGTCTCTTGGGAGGGCCGGGCGAGAGGAACTCCCAGGTCGGCCGCGGCGTCGACCAGGTGCGCCCGCTCTCCGCCCGAGTCGAGGATGGCGGCGAGGCCTCCTGGTGCGGCGCGGCGCCCCGCCCCGAGGAGCTCGACGAGGTCGGCCATCTCGTTGAGCGTCCCGACGCGGGCCACACCGTAAGCGTCGAACAGGGCTTCGTAGGCGGCGTCGTCCCCGGCCAGGGCGCCGGAGTGGGCCGCCACGAGCCGGCGGGAGGTGGACGTCCGCCCGACCTTCAGCGCGACGACAGGCACGTCCCTCTCCTCCGCCGCTTCCAGCGCCAGTTTGAAACCCTCGGGGTCCCTGATCGTCTCCAGGAACAACGAGATCACCCGGGTCGACTCGCGTTCCAGCGCGTAGAGCATGTAGTCGGCCATCGTGGTCGTCAGCTCCTGGCCCGTCGAGACGGCGAGGTTGAAGCGTATCCCCCTCTCGGCGTGCAACAGCGCCGAGAAGGCGGAGCCGGAGTGGGAGATCCAGGCGATGTTCCCAGGCTCTAGATCAGCGCGCTCATCGAAGGCCAGGGCCCGCAGCCCACGCTCGACGTCCGCAAACCCCATGCAGTTGGCGCCGCAAACGACCATGCCAGCCTCAGCCGCGATGCTCCTGAGCCGCTCGGTCAGCGGGGGGTCGCCCGGCGAATCCTCGAGCGCGCTCGCGAAGACTACGACACCCCTTGCGCCGCAGTTGGCCGCCTCCTCCATCTGGCTCTCCAGCCTCAGATTGCCCACCCCGAGCAGCACCAGATCGGGTACGAAAGGCACCTCCCCGAGCGTCGGGAAACAGGCGATGCCCTCCACATCGTCGTATTTGGGGTTGACCGCGGCCACCTCGCCGGAGAAGCCGCCGATGATGAGTTGTTTCACCATGTAGTTGCCCGGCGAGTCGAACCTCGGGCTCGCGCCGACAACCGCGACCGAACGCGCCTCCAGCATGGCGCGCAGGGCCTGGTTCATCGCCACCGTGTTATCCGCGGTTTCGCAGTATCAGGCGTTCCTTGAGGCGCTCCCTGCGCCGGTCACGCCGGATCTCCCGCACGCAGTTGTACGCCGGGATGGCGCACACCCCGCCGCCGGCATGGGTGGCCGAGGAGGCCTGATAGAGGCCCCTGATGGGGGTCCGGTAATCTGCGTAGCCGGGGGCTGGCCGCATGTGGAAGAGCTGCTCGGCCGAGAGCTCGCC
>JAJNDJ010000293.1 GCA_021156345.1 Rubrobacteraceae bacterium
GCTGGCGTGGGCTGGGGACCGCATCTCTTTTCACTCCTCCAGAATCGAGGAGCTGCCCTTTGAGGACGCGACCCTGGACGGGGTGATGATCAACCAGGTACTACACCATCTGCCTGACGATGCCTCAGAAGGGTTCCCAGCCCACCGCCTGGCCTTCCAAGAATTTGCCAGGGTTCTGAAGTCAGGCGGTATCCTCACGGTCAGCACCTGCTCGCAAGAGCAACTGCGCCACGGCTACTGGCATTACAACCTTATTCCGGAGGCCGCCGATGCTCTCCGGAACCGCTACGTCCCCCTCGACGAGCTGCTCGAAATCCTCGACGATTGCGGTTTCACACACAGGGGAAGCTTCGCGCCCACCGACGCCACGGTCCAGGGCGAGTCTTACTTTGATCCTCGCGGTCCCCTGAGCAAAGAGTGGCGCGACGGAGACTCGGTCTGGTCGCTGGTCGCCGGAGATCGCCTGGACCGCGCCCTCTTCCGGCTCCGTAAGCTGGACCAGCGAGGAGAGCTAGAAAGCTATGTGGCGCGCAACGACGCCCTGCGCAGCCACATCGGCCAGGCAACCATCGTTTATGCGTCCCGAAGATAGACCGACAAGGCTTCGAACCCTCCGGAGTTTGTGCACGGTTAACATCGAGTTTACAATCGTTTGACCACATCACGGGCGTTTGGGAGCGCCTTTCGAAACGGATACAAGAGAGGAGCACTATTGGAGAGATTGTCTGCCGCGCTAGAACGCGTGCCCCTGTTCAGGAACGTACGACAAGAAGACATCAAACTCGAACTGCTCGGGGGTGCTCTCACCAACGTCTCTTACAAGGTGACGACGGGCGGCGCGGCATACGTGCTGCGGCTCGCCGGAGAAGGTACCTCCGACTATATAGACCGGGCTGCAGAGAAGCACAACGCGCAGGTCGCGGCTGAGGCCGGAGTCAACGCGGACGTAGTCTACTTCGACGCGCGTGAGGGCACGATGGTGACCCGGTTCGTCGAAGGGGTCTGCATGAACGCCGGAGACGGGTTTGGCCGGGACTTGGGAGCGCCGGTTCGGGCCGCGCGGGCGCTCAAGCGGGTTCACAGTCTCGGGAGGGTTTTCAGGTCCCGCTTCGACGTTTTCGCCGCGATCGAGGGTTACCTGGACCTCCTGCATGGTTGGCGGACGCCGGTGCCTGAGGATTACTACGAGGTGGGGCGGAGTGCGAGGGCGGTGCACCTGGCACTGAAGGCCTCTCCCGCTGCCCTCGTGCCCTGCCACAACGACCCGTGGCCGGGAAATCTCCTCGACGCGGACGGGCGCATCTACCTGATCGACTGGGAATACTCCGGCATGAACGATCCGTTGTGGGATCTTGCCGACCTCTCGGTCGAGGCCAGGTTCGGGCCCGAGCAAGACTGCATCATGATGGAGGCTTACTACGGGGCCAGATTATCTCCGGTGCTCTACTCACGGCTGGAGGTCTACAAAGCGATGAGCGACCTGCACTGGTCCGTCTGGGGTATCGTACAGCACGCGAAAGGCAACCTCGCGGAGGATTTCCGGAGCTACGGACTCGAAAGGCTCGGGCGCTCCAAGACGCGGATGAGCAGCGCCGATTTCAGCCGGCACCTGAGCGTGGTGCGTACGGGCGGCTTGCAAACCCATATTCACCGGAGTGCGTGGAAGAGAAATTCTCAGAAGTTGAACTTCGCGTTGACGGAGTTCTCCGAAGTTCGCAAAGAAAGTTGTAAGAAATACTGCAATTGAGTGATGCGCCCAGCCTCATAGAGGAGGATGCTACAACCGTTATGTAAGTGAACGGAACCCCGCGTGAAGACGCAGGTTCGCTACCCGTCAACCTAATGGTAGTCGAGCTGCGGGTAAGAGGCATAAGGGGCAGCGAATATGGTCGACCAACGACGACGAGACGGAGTAACCCACCCCCCCAGTTGGCGCGCACCACCCGCTCCAATAGGCATACGACCTACTTCTCCTGAGACATCCACAAAAGGCGGCCGCCTTATGGGCACGCGACCTTGTGTAGAAAAAGTGTCGAGCGAGGACTACATGGCTGCTGCTTCGAGCCTTGTCCGGTGGGGCGGAGCCGCTGCGGTGCTGGGGGGCTTGTCCACTTCGTACGTTTCTGGACTTCTCTCGCCCCCGTCTTCATCCAACGAAGGGGACTAGCATCTCTTGTTCCCTAGCTGGCTTCGTGCCTATCGTTACACCGAGCAGAGACAGACCACCCGGAGAGGAGCGACGGATGCTTTACGCCGACCACGGCTACTGGATAGGCCACGTCCTCAGCAGGACGAAGGAAGCCCTCGGGCGAGCTTACAGGAGTGGGGGCGGGATGACCAAGCGAAGGAGGAGCATGGCGGCGCTCCTGAGCGCTTCGGCGCTAGTTTTGCTGGACGCGGCATGCCCGTTGTACGTCCTGGGCGGCTCCGGAGAGAGACGTGAGGCGAGAGGGAGGGAGCGTCATGCCCCCGGAGCACCCGGCAGCGAGGGGCCAGACCAGCGAGGCCGAAGAAGTCCTTTCGTATTGGTTCCCCGAAGACCTAGCTGATGCCGATATGGAAACGCTGCGGCGTCACGGGAAGCGGTGGATGGCCGGAGGTCCCGAGTTCGATAGGGAGATAACCGAATGATTCGGAGAGCTATTAGAGCGGGCCAGAGGCGGAGAGTTGGACCACTGGGCAGATACGCCGCGTGGACGCCTCGCACTCATCATCGTCTTGGACCAGTTCTCCCGCCACATCTACCGTGGTTCGCCCCTCTCCTACTCACAGGATGAGAAGGCCCTCAAGCTAGCCCTCGAAGGCATCGACTTGGGGATGGATCGTGAACTGAAGCCCGTGGAGCGAAACTTCTTCTGGCTGCCGCTGGGCCACTCGGAGAACCTCGCCCTCCACGAGCGCAGCGTTAAGCACGCTGAGGAGGAAGTGGCCAACGCCCCTCCCAACCTGAGGACGATGGCTGAGTTCGGGATCTCTCAGGCCAAGGCTGCCCGCAACGTCATAGCGCGCTTTGGGCGCCACCCGCACCGCAACGAGATACTCGGTCGCACCTCCACACCTGAAGAGCTGGGGTACCTGAGGACCGAGACACCGCCGCACATGCGCCGAGCACCTTCTTGAGCTCTATTAACCCGAATGCGTGGAAGTGGAATTCTCGGAAGATCGCATATGCGGAGTTGTGCAACCATTCTGCATCTTTTCAGCCATGACGCACTGGCCTCCTCGGCCAAGTATGTCGGGATGTTGACCCCTTGTTCGGCCCATTCTTCATCAAGAGCTGCAAGGCGTACACTCTTCACTCGATCTCGAGTGCGTGCTCCCGGCGTGCTCACGCTGTCGGCAGGCGTGTTAGCCTAGGCTCACAACTGACACCGCAGGCTCCAATCCGATCAGCACTCCCCCCGCATGCGGGAGGTACTGAGGAAGGAGGAAGCATGGTCTACGTGAGTGCGCGAGCGCTCGAAGAGGAACTAAGGCATCTCGAAGAGGAGCTTGCAGCCGCCCGCAACCTCGAACACTCAACCGCGGAG
>JAJNDJ010000294.1 GCA_021156345.1 Rubrobacteraceae bacterium
TCCTCTCCCGCCTCGAGCATCCTGGCTAGATAATGGAGCGCGGCGTCAGGGTCCCCGCCACGCACGCTCTTGATGAACGCGCTTATGACGTCGTAGTGCTCCTCACGCCCGTACCTGAGTGCCCTCTGCCCCACCGCACGCTCCACGTCAGTGACCTCGACCCGCTTCGTGCCCGTGGATGCGACTTCGAGTGCGTTGAGCATCCGCCGTCCGTCACCGCCGGCGAGCCGTAGCAGGTACTCGCGGGCCTCATCGGAGACGTCGACCCCGAGCTCCTCGACGCCCCTGTCGAGCAGGAGGCCGAGATCCTCTTCCGAGAGAGACCGCAGCCTGAGCACGCGCGAGCGGGAGAGTAGCGGGGCAGTCACCTCGAAGGACGGGTTCTCCGTAGTCGCCCCTATAAAGTCCACGAGGCCCTCTTCGAGGGCGGGGAGCAGGGCGTCCTGCTGGTTCTTGTTGAAGCGGTGGACCTCGTCCACGAAGACGAGCGTCCCTCGCCCCTCGTACTTGAGCCGCTCACGGGCGCCGCCCAGAGCTGCCCGAAGATCCTTCACCCCACTGGTCACCGCGCTCAGAGGCACGAACTCTTCTTCGACCGTGTTCGCCAGCACGCGGGCCAGAGTCGTCTTCCCTGTGCCGGGCGGTCCCCAGAGGACGACAGAGCCGATCCTGCCCCGCTCCACGACCGACCGTAGAGGGCCGGGGCGCGGCCTGCCAGGTTCTCCAGGCCTGATTCGTCGAAGAGGTCCACCTGCTTAGTATATCCTTCGTCCGGCCGAATCCCTCGACGACTTGGTCCACTGTGGGGTGCAAAGATGGACTTCGTAACGCTTTCCGTAACGACTGGGAGACGGTTGTACTGTAGAGTAGCGTTGTGATGGAAGCGGCGAGGGAACGAAGCCGGGGGGACGGCGCCGGACCGCAGCAAGGAGGATGATGACTGATCGCTCCCTGACCCGGTTGGCATGGTCGCTGTGCGCTCTGACCCTGTTGGTTCTAGCGTCGTCGCTACTGCTGATCCTCCTCGGTTGGTCCACGCCGCTGCCGCAAGGGGCTACGCCGTGGCGGGATCGAACCGTCTCTCTGGTTGGGATCGTCGGCGCGCCCATCCTCGGCGGCCTCATCGCCTCGCGCCGTCCCCGCAACCCGTATGGATGGCTGTGGCTCGGCTTCGGATTGGGCCTAGGCCTACAACACTTCGGGGCGTCCTACTCCGCCTACGCGCGGGTTGTTGAATCAGGAACCCTCTTGGCTCCCCTAACTATCTCTCGCGTGGTGGAGCTCGGAGGACCGCTGGCGCTTACCTTCGCCCCCTTCCTGTTGCTTCTCTTCCCCACGGGGCGGCTCCCGTCGCGACGCTGGCGTCCTGTGGCCTGGATCGCGGGCTTGTCGGGGACGGTCATCGTGGTCCTTGGCCTATTCTTCGATCGCCCGGAGAAAGTGGGAGGGATAGTCACCATAACGGTGGTAGCAGCGGTGTTTGTTACCTTCAGTGTCTTTGCCCTCTCGGCGCTCTCACTCATGGTCCGCTATCGCAGGGCGAGCGGGATGGAGCGACAACAACTGAAGTGGTTCGCATTGGCCGCCGTCCTGGGAGCCTTCTTTCTAGTCGGACAGCAGCTAATATGGTTGTGCGCCATCCTGATAGCCTACTTTCTAGGCGGTGAACTGCTAAGCCTGAACCGATCGCTGGGGAACCTGCTCGAGGTCGCTATCAATGTGTGCCTCTACACGGCAGTCGGTATAGCCGTGCTGAGGTACCGTCTCTACGACATCGACATCATCATCAACCGCACTCTGGTTTACGGCACGCTCACGGTGTCTTTGGCGCTGGTCTACGTTGGCGGTGTGCTCTCGCTCCAGGGCCTGCTACGCGCCCTCACAGGCCAGGAATCGCAACTGGCTATCGTAGCCTCCACGCTGTCTATAGCCGCGCTGTTCAATCCACTGCGCCGACGCATTCAGGCGTCTATAGATCGGCTGTTCTACCGCAGGAAGTATGATGCGGCGAAGACGCTCGAAGAGTTCTCCTCGAAGTTACGCGACGAGACGGACCTCGAAGCGTTGAACAGCGATCTCGTAAGGGTGGTGCGGAATACGATGCAGCCGGAGCACGTCACCTTGTGGCTCCGGGAACCGAAAGAGCGGCGATGAAGGCTCGTATTCTCGCCCGGGTGTTATGGGTGGCGACGATCTCGCTAGCCTCCTCAAGGCTTCGCAGCTCCCAGAGGGTTGTGGTTGTATTATGCGGAATCCCCATATGAAAGCTCTACGAGTCTCCCGCGTAGCGTTCGTCGTGTTCGCGGCGTTGGCGGTCCATACGGCGCGCGGCTTCGAGGACGTCCTGAGGGTAGAGGCTGCGGAGGGCTCCCGTTTCCAGGACCTGGTCGACTGAGTGCTCGGGGATCATCATCCACTCAGCCGCATGCGGGACGGGCAACGGTTTATTGATGGTGCGATAGAAGATCCAGACTGCCCACCGTCCCGGACGAGAACCGGACATAAAGCTCAAGTGTGCACCTCCCGCAGGATGTTGAATGCAGCGGTTATTCTAGCGCGAAAGCGAGGGTAGACCCGGGCACAAGCCTGCTTGCGGCTACCTTCGCGCGATCGTGTCACCCCGAGGCATCGGAGGCGCTTTCCCCAGTACCAGTGATCCTACAGGCAACGTCGTGCACGAAACGCACCGTTTCCTGGAGGCCTGCCTTATCGCCAGCTCCCTTGTCCTGGCTCTCGCCAAGCCAATGAGAGCTCTGCTGTATCAGCGG
>JAJNDJ010000295.1 GCA_021156345.1 Rubrobacteraceae bacterium
CGCCGCAGGTCCTGCGCGTTCGGCCCGGCTGGCTCGAACCGGACGGGCTAGTATATGGGATGCGGACGAAGACCGGGAAGAATAGTGCCGAGATCCGCGCACGGACGCGGGGAGATGGATGTGGCCGGCAACGTGAGGGCATACTTGAGATTCGCGGTAGGGATCATCCGTGGCGAAGTGCCCGGCCCTGCCGAAGTACTGGGCAGACCACCGGACCTCCTGCGCGAGCAGCTCGCCTCCAGAGACAGGGAGATCTCCCGGCTAAAGGCACGCCTCGTTGCAGGAGACAGCGATGCTACCATCGGCGGTATACCTCCGGAGCATTTCATATGGGTCTTCGGCGTCGCGAGGACCGGCAGTAGCTGGCTCGGCGCCATGATGGGAGATCTGGACGACCACGCCACGTGGTACGAGCCTTACGTGGGAGATGTGTTCGGCTACGCTTACTACATGCGCGCCGGGGAGCAGCAGAGGGGAAGGGAGGACTACATCCTCGGCGACCCCTACAGAGGAACCTGGATAAGATCCTTGAGGACGTTCGTTTTGGAAGGGGCCGACGCGCGCTTCCCCGAGTTGGGTGAGAAAGGCTTCCTTGTCGTAAAGGAACCGAACGGCTCTGTAGGTGCGCCCCTCCTTGTAGAGGCCCTTCCCGAGAGCCGTGTGATCCTGCTCGTCCGCGACCCGAGGGACGTTGTCGCCTCGCTTCTGGCCGCCCAGAGAGAAGGGAGCTGGGGCGCCGGCGAGGACACTCTGGCCGACACCGACCCGGACGAGTTCGTGCGGCAGCGGGCCAGGATGTACAACGCGAGCTTCGGGAAGGCATGGGAGGCTTACGAGGCACACAGAGGGCGCAAGGTCGCGACCAGGTACGAGGACCTCAGGTACGACGCTCTCGGCGAGCTGGAGAATGTCTACTCCTCGCTCGTTATCCCCATCGAGGAGGAGCAACTGCGAAGGGTGGTCGAGAAGCACGCCTGGGAGAACATCCCCGGGAGGCAGAAGGGGCCGAACAAGCCCCGCCGCAAGGCCAAGCCAGGCGGGTGGCGGGAGGACCTGACGCCGGAGCAAGCGAAGATGGTGGAGGAGATCACCACCCCCATAATGAACGAGTTCTACCCTGGCTGGGAGCGTGCCGGGGCCACACCCTACGATTGACGGCCTTTCACCCTTTCTGGTAGTTTAGCCTCGCAGAGCACACGGCAGGACAAGGAGACTCGATGCACACGAGAGGACTATCCACGGTGCTCTTCCTGGCCACGATCGTCTTGATAGCCGGACTCCTCACGGGCTGCGGCGGTGGCGATCAATCAGGGAGTGGGTCGCAGCAGGACGGCGGATCCAAAGCGGAGCAGGACCAGAACGCGCCGAAGAAGCAGGGTAAGAACGCGCCGAAGAAGAAGATATTGTTTGGCACGGTCACGTTCGTGAACCCCAAGACTGAGGGGTTCAGCGTGCGGCCGACTATAGACGAACAGGGCAACAAACCGGTAGCTTTCAGGCTCGCGAAGGAGACCAGCATCACGCTAGGCGGCAAAGAGGCGAAGCTGGAGGACATGAAGAAGGGCCAGCAGGCGCAGGTCGAGTATGTGGAGAGGAACGAACGTAACCGGGCTCGCAGTGTGAGACTGTTCGAGGCCGGCGGAGGCTCCCAGGACGACCAGGGCGGTGAGAAGACCGGCTGAGGGCCGACGCACTCGAGAGCCAGCACGTCCCTGGGCCGGATGAGAATACTCCTCACCGGCGCCACGGGTTTGCTTGGGGGCGCGTTACTCAGGCTGCTGCTCGCTCGGGGCTATGAGACGCGCTGCCTCATCCGTGCTGACAGCCCCAATACTTCCAGGCTCGACGGGGAGAGGGTGGAGATCCTCCACGGGGACGCAGCCAGAGAGGAGGATCTCTACCGGGCGCTGAGGGACACGGACGCCCTCCTGCACGTCGCCGGGATCGAGTACGCTCCCCCCGTCGTACGGGCGGCCGGCCGGGCTGGTGTGGAACGGGTCATCATCGTCGGCAGCACGAGCGCGCATTCAGCCTACGCACTTCGACCTTCGATGATCTACGGCTCCGAGCGGGATAGGAACGTACACCGTTTGCTGCGCTTCCTCGACCGCTCGCCAGTCTTCCCCGTCTTCGGCCCTGGCACGAACCTCTGGCAGCCTGTCTACCACGAAGACTGCGCGCGCGGCGTATTCGAAGCCCTCGAACGCCCCGCGTCCGTACGTCGCAGCTACGACCTGCCGGGTGCCGAACCCCTGGCGTACCTCGACCTTGTGAGGACTGCGGCAGCGGCCCTGGGGAGGAGCCCACGCATCGTCAGGTTGCCTATCGAACCGGTCCGCCTGGCGCTTGCCGCCGCGGAGAGGCTGCGACTGCCTCTGCCCTTCGACTCAGGCCAGGTGATGAGGCTGCGTGAAGACAAGGCCTACCCTTACGAAAGGGCCAGGCGCGATCTCGACTACACGCCCCGTCCCTTCAGGGAGGGCGTCGCCCTCGAGGTCGCGCGCCTGCGGAGACTCGGGATGGTGCGGTCGTAGTCCGTAGGGTGCTATGCTGGAATCGTGTGGCGCGAGAGGAGTCGGCGTGACCAGCCTGGCGATCACGGTGAACGAAGAGAAGGTAACAGTGGGCAAGGACCCTCTGGGCTGGCGACGGCGGGTCGCTAACGGAAGGCATGACCCACGGCCTCTCTGTCGAGGGTATTGAGAACTCGTTTGTGTAAGGCGTGGGAGCCATGGTGATCGGGGTTGTCGCTGGTGGCGTGGCTTTCCTGGTGGCCGGGGCGTTCGTACCACTGCTCGTAAGGTTCGCCGTCGGACGGAATCTGCTCGACGTGCCCAACCTCCGCAGCTCGCACGAGGTCCCGACACCCAGGCTTGGGGGCGTAGCCATATTCGTTGGGATGCTCGCAGGAGTGACAATACTTGGCCCGGTGGGTCTGTGGCCGCTGCTCGCGGCGGCGGCACTTGTATGGGCCGTAGGGCTCGCCGACGACCTGTCCAACCTCCACTTCGGCGTAAAGGCCGTCCTCCAGGCTCTGGCCGCAGTGGGATTGCTGCTTTTGTATCCGCCGATGATCCTTTCGGACGCTCCTGGGTTGCTCGGCGTTCTGGTTTTCGCTGTCGGGGTGTTCTGGATCGTGGCCCTAAGCAACGCCTTCAACTTCATGGACGGCATAGACGGCATTACGGGGGGCGTCGCGCTCGTCAACGCGCTCTTCCTCGCGCCGCTCGTGGGACAGGCGGGTGGTTTCCTGCCCGCGCTCATCGGGGCTACTGCGGCGTTCCTTATCTGGAACATAAGCCCTGCATACATCTTTCTTGGGGATTCGGGAGCATACTTCATCGGCTTCAGCCTTGCCGCTGTGGCCTTCTACGCTCCCGCGCTCTCGGGGCAAGAGTGGACGCCTTTGGGCTTTCTGGCTTGCGTGGTTGTCTTCACGCCTTACCTCTTCGACACCGCATATACGCTGGTTCGGCGGTTGCGGAGCGGGGCTGGAAAGAGCATCTTCCTGGCGCACAGGGAGCATATC
>JAJNDJ010000029.1 GCA_021156345.1 Rubrobacteraceae bacterium
TCGGCAATTCTTCGGCGATGGTGTTCCCGCCATCCTGGCGAGTGCTATGTGTAGCGGCGGCCGTGGCTAGGTTTGCCACGAAGAACTTCTCAGAACGCCGCAGCCTGTTGAAAAACCCCTCTACGCCCCTTCCGAGCACCCTTCAAGAACTCAAAAACCCTGCCATTGCAGTGTTTTGGCGTTGATGTCTAAGTGTTTGGATGCGGTTTTGGACTACCGACTGGTCCTATAACGAGTTTTTCAACAGGCTGGCCGTTTAGCCGAAGTTCTGCATAGCCCCGGCCCAAGCGGCAAAGGATCGCCGGCGAGCTAGGCATGCTCCGATGGGTATTATGTTTCTTATGTACACATAGGTAGGCTCGTGGTTTTCTACATAAGAAACGCTATCGCACAGGACTGGGGCGCAGGTTTTGGGGCCAGGCCCCACCACAGTGGCATACAGCACAGCGCATATTTATCGAAACAGGTACCAAGATGCATGGCACCCGGCCCCTGACGGGGTGCCTACAGGGGTGCTACGGGGCCTGTAGGGGTGGGGTTATGCAGCATGTTGGATGTGAACTTCCGAGAATTTCTATTCCAGGTACTTCGGTGAATAAGGACATAAAGAAAGCTGCACGACCGGGCATCTAAGCCCGGTTGCCCGCACGCTTCTATTACGCACTCACCGTACTAACCACGCGCAGTCATCGGGCTGCGTCGCGCGCACGCCGAATTGATTAGTTTGGCAGCGCGATAGGCCCGTTCCACTTCCCGGTGTCTAACACCCAAGCGACCCACCGTTCCGGTCCGTTTACGAATACATCCAGCTGCGAGGGATCGGAACTCTGGTGATGTACGGCTGCAGAACTTGCGCCGGCAGGCGCGAGTCCTGGTCGGCTGATAGCAACAGGTCCCTGCCATTTACCAGTGTCAACCACCCATGAAACGTTTAGCGCACCGTCGTTCGCGACGAAGAAAACGTCCAGCAGATTGCCAGTCTGCTTCACAGATGCGAGGGCTGCACCTGGGGGCGCAACACCTGGTGGCGTAATTCGGACAGGCCCCTTCCATCCCTGCCCCGGCACGTCGTCCGCCCAAGCTACGTAGAGCCCGCCATCACGCCCGATAAAGAGAACATTCAACTGATCAGACTTCTGATGTGCGGTAACGACGTTCGCGCCTGGCGGAGCAATGTTGCGGTCGGTAATTCGTTCGGGACCGCGCCAGGGTTCTAGACCGGCTGCCTGCGCCACATATAGCGCGCCATCATGCCCGATAAAGAAAACGGCGAGCTGACCCTGGAGTCCGACAGCGTCAACACCCCCTGAACCATCTGGAAAGAGTGCCAATGGCATAAAAGAGCGTCCCCCGGCGGCAACGCCCGCCCCTGGGGGCGCATATTCGGCGAGCCGATTGGAGCGGGCTTATTCCACAGGCCCGTACCCACCACCCATGCCACATGCAAACCACCATCATGTCCGATAAAGAATGTATCGAGCTGCACACCGCCGGTGTGAACACCCTGATAGGCTACCGCTAGACGTGCACCAGAAGGTGCTGGATTCATAGCACACACCCCTTTCCCAAACACCAGATCTACGGTCTACAGTTCCATTCAACCAGACCGCGATGAATGGGCGATGAATTCGCGCCGAACTTCCGAGAATGCCCAGAATGCGAACTTCGCCTATACGGCGTTCTCGGAAGTTCACAGTCTCAGAGGACTTCCCGACTGAGGTAGGCGTAGAGGCCGTCGTAGAGGACGTCGGTGTGGGCCGAGAGCGTCTGGTCGTCGGGGAGTGAGAGCTGCATGCCGCGCACGATGGCGTCCAGGCCCTCGGACTCGGGACGGGCGTACTTCTCGTCCATCATGTCTGCGTCGTGGACGATCTCGGCGATCTCGCCCAGCACGGGGTCGCCCAGGAGGTCGTACTCCTTCAGGAAGGTTTCGAAGGAGCAATCCTCCCCTCGGTGGGAGAGCCTGGCCCCGACCACGTCGAAGAGCTCCGCCTCCTGAGGGGCCTCCGCGGGATCGCCGAAGAAGGAAAAGGAGGCATCCGGGTCTACGAAGCGCCTTATCAACCAGATGCAGGCGGTGCGGTCCACGTGGCAGCCCTGGCGCGTGGCCCACAGCATCAGCCCTTGCCCTCGGCGCCTGGGGCCCCGGCCGACCCTTCGCGCTCCCTCACGGCCTCGCGGGCGGCCTTGAGCGCCGCAGCTGCCTCGCGACGCAGCGGGGAGCGGAAGTAGTCCCTGCGTCTCTCCGTCCTGAACTCGCGCTCCAGCTTGGCGAGACGTTCTAGTGGCGCCCCGCCGCCCATCTCCGCCTTGCGTCGAAGGCGCTCCGCCCTCGCGATAATGGCCCGGTAGGCCTCCTCACGCGAAGATCGGAAGGCCCCCACCAACTCGGCCTCCTCGGCCACGGTCCCGGGCTTGGCCTCCCAAAGGGTCGCCTCGCCCCCGGCCTCCCTCACCCTAAGCTGCAGCCACTCCAGCTGCTCGCGGGTTACGGCGTCCTCGGGGAGCGCCGCTACGCCGTCCTGGAGGTAGAGGGCGCCGAGGTCCCTCAGCTTGCGCCACACCGCCACGCGGTGCCGGGAAGGCTCCCTCGGGAGGCGGTAGACGAGTAGCACCCAGCACGGTCTCTCCATGGGCCTCAGCCTGCCCAGGTGATCGATGCGGATCGGCGCAGGCTATCCACGGGCACGTCAGAGGCCCTTCCAGGCTTCCAGCCCGCCCTCCAAGCAGTACGCCTCGTAACCTTGCCGCCGCAGCTGCTCTGCAGCCACCGCACTGGAGTGTCCGCGGTTGCACACTGTGACTACTTGTGCGCCCTCGGGCAGCTTGAGCCCCTCCATGGCCCGCTCGTCGCCGGCGTGAAGGGCCTCGTAGGCGTCGAAGTTAACGCTACTGGGTATCGAGCCCTCCGCGTAAGCCTCCCGCTTGCGGACGTCCACCACCGTGACCCGCTCGCCGCGCTCGAGCATGTCTCTCAATGTACTTGCGTCGATGTTGTCCGGTTGCGTCACCAGCTCGCTCCCCGTTCTTGCCTTCCACGAATATCTGCGTCGTCCGCCGGTCGGGGCGGCCCTTGCCTTGGTCTGCCTGGCCCTTCACGGCCCCAGGCTACGCTCACAGCAGGGTCCACGCCATCCCAAGCACCGCGCCCGCGGGCACCATCAGGTAGATGGGCACCTTGTAGCGCTGCAGCACGACGAAGGAGACGGCCGCGACCACCAGCGCGAAGAGATCGAGGCCGGCCAGGGAGACGCCGTCGGGGAACAGCACCTGCGTGGCGAAGTAGACGGCCAGGTTGGCGATGACGCCTACCACGGCCGCCGTGACCCCAATTAGGATCGCCCTGAGCCTGCGGTCGTTGGCCAAGAGCTCAATGTAAGGCGCCAGGAAGAAGATGAACAGAAAGCATGGCAAGAACGTCGCGTAGGTCGTGATAAGGGCCCCAAGCGTCCCGTAGAGCAGGGGCGAGAAGGGGCCGGGATCGTTCCAGGCGCCGATGAAGCCCACGTACTGGGTGACCATGATCAGCGGTCCCGGCGTGGACTCGGCCAAGCCGAGCCCCTGCACCATCTGGTCTGCGGTGAGCCAACCGTAGTGGTTGACTGCTACGTCGGCGACGTAGCTAAGGACCGAGTATGCCCCCCCGAAGGTCAGGAAGGCCGCCCCCGTGAAGAACAGTGCCTCCTTGAGGAGCACGTCCTCTCCGCCCCGCCACAGGTAGAGGGCCCCTAACGGGAGCGCCCACAGCAAGCCGAAGGTCCCGAGGAGCCTCAGGTTGCGCAGCATCGATGGCCTGCCGTTCGAAGTCGTCTGATCTATGGCAGACTCCTCTTCCCCCGAGGAGCCGTGTCCCCCGCCCGCGAAGGCATCCCCGGCGAAGCCCGTGCGGCTCAAGATAAGCCCGGCCACGGCGGCGGCCAGGACAACCAGGGGGAAGGGGACCGAGAGGAAGTAGAGGGCCACAAAGGCCACCACCGCGAAGCCAACGAGAACGCGGTGGTTGATGGTGCGCTTGCCGATCCGCAGGACCGCCTCGACCACGATCGCTATCACCACCGGTTGGATCCCGTACAAAAGACCCGTGATCGCGGGCACGTCCGAGTGGGCCACGGCCAGGTACGAGAGCAGCCACAGCACGAAGATGGAGGGGATCACGAAGAACGAGCCGGCCACGATGCCGCCCAACGTCCCGTGCAACCTCCACCCGATGTAGGTCGCGACCTGCTGTGCCTCGGGGCCGGGTAGCAGCATGCAGAAGTTCAGCGTCCTCAGATACTGGCCCTCGGAAACCCAGCGCTTCTTCTCCACCAGCTCGCGGTGCATGATGGCGATCTGGCCAGCAGGACCCCCGAAGTTGATGAACCCGAGCTTCACCCAGAACCAGAAAGCCTCCCAGAAGCCCACCGGCTTTGTCTGACCGGAACGGTCCTGCGCGACGGTCTTGGCATCCATGGTATCTCCATTACTCTAGTGAACAAAGCGACCGACGCAGGGTAACCACGGTTACACAGGATGTCAAGGGGGTATATTCACTGGAGTGCGTGGAAGGGGAATTCCGCGAAGTCAGTATCCACGATCCTGAATAGGCTAGGCCCTTAAGGTACACCAAGTCCTCGCTGCGGCTGATTGAGAGGAACAGGGGCTCACAACATGTGGTAGCCCTGAATAAAGATGCAGGAAACTGCTTCCTGTACTGTCGCTGTTTGCGATTCTTCAAAGGTGGCCTATGCGGCGTTCCTTGGTGAACGTATTGGCAAAGAGGCGGCCTAGAGCGCGCTACGCCGAGGCGAGGTAGGCAGTTTTCTCACGAAGGCAGACGTGGATAGGATCGTCTCCGCAAGCCTGGCACACGAAAGAATAGCCACCTGGCAGAGCAAAGATACGCCATATAGCAGATGCATACCCCCTCGTCTCCGCTCATACTTGCCCTGTTAAGTACAACGTGGGCCTAAAACAAGGCCCTCCCTTCTACGAATGAAGGGGTAGGAGCAGATAATGAGGACACGGCGGACCACCATCAAGGCTCGAGCAAAGAGCGACGGACTACGGCTACTAAGAACCATCAACCACACCCAAGCTCACGGGGAAGAAGGGGCACGGACGGACCCAACCAGAGCGGCGCACCAAGCGGGCCTGGATCTCGGCTCCGAGCGTTACGAAGATGCCATGGCGTACCTCGTGGAGCAGGCCGCATTGCTAGCAGACGCGCGCATGTCCTTCGGCGACGATGTTGGAGACCAACACCCCCACGGATACGCCTCCTACTTCTTCACCAGGCGGGCGCTGACGCTGCTGGAGGGATGACAGCCCCGCCTGCAATTATTCACCCAGCGAGGTTACCAGAAGATAGACAACCTTTGGTTTGTAGGCTCGAGATACCGCCATAACCATTCTCGGTTGTGTACTCTTGATGCTGCGTGTCGCACATACCATGTGCGAAAATACCTCCCCTGCTCCTGGAGGTGGTGTAATAGGTCCAATGCAACCATCCGAATACGGCGAATCATCCAGGCCGACCCACGAGATTCTCAGGGAGAGCGAGGAGCGCTTCCGCCTCCTGGTCGAGGGCGTCAAGGACTACGCCATCTTCATGCTCGACGCCGATGGGTACATCACAACGTGGAACATTGGGGCTCAGCGCATCAAGGGCTACGAGTCCGAGGAGATCATCGGGGAGCACTTCTCGATCTTCTACACCGATGAGGACATCGAGCGCGGACATCCCGATGAGGAGTTGCGCATCGCGGCCGCCGATGGCAGCTACGAGGAAGAGGGAATAAGGGTTCGCAAGGACGGTGCCCACTTCTGGGCTAGCGTGTTGATCACAGCGTTGAGGGACGAGGAAGGTGACCTCCGCGGCTTCGCCAAGGTGACTAGGGATATAACCGCGCGCAAGGTTGCCGAGGAACGCGACCGTTTGCTGGCCAGCGAGCAAGCGGCCCTGGAGAGGGCCACGGATATTCTGGAAAGCATCAGCGACGCATTCTTCGCCATCGATGGGGAGCGGCGCTTCACCTATATCAACGGCAAGGCGGAGCAGTTCTGGGGGCTGTCTCGGGATGAGTTGCTGGGCAAGAACATCTGGGAGGAGTTCCCCCAGGCGGTGGGTTCCGAGTACTACCGGCAGATACAGCGGGCCATGGAGGAGGGCGTCACCACGGAATTCGAGGCTACATTTCCTGTTCTCGGAGCATGGGTAGCGGGGAGGGCCTACCCTTCTCGGGAAGGGCTATCGGTGTACTTCCAAGACGTAACCGAACGCAAGCGGGCGGAGGAGTCCCTCAGACGGGTGACCGATGCCGAGCGCAAGCGGATAGCGCGTGACCTGCACGACGGCGTCCTACAAGATTTCTCTTACACCACAGCGGCCATAGGCATGATGGTGCTCCAGGCCCAGGACGCGAAGCTGAGGGAGCAGCTGCAGGCAGCAGTCGACGCGGTCCGACGTGGTACTCAGAGCCTCCGCGAGGTGGTCAACGACTTGCGCCTCGAGGATGAAGAAGAGCGACCCTTCCCCGAGATAGTCGGGGCTCTGGTGAGGCGGAGCCGGACGATGGCCAGGAGGCTCCAGATAAGCCTGGAGGTGGGAGAACAGGTTCCATCGGCGCCGTTGGGAGAGACCGGAACTCAAGTCTCGCGCATAATCCAGGAGGCGCTCACCAACGCCCGTAGGCACTCTGAGGCGAGGAGGGTTTCTGTGAGCGTCAAGATGGATAGGGACGAACTTCTCGTCGAGGTCTCTGACGACGGGAGGGGATTTGGGTCGGAGAGCTCACCCGGCGTGGGCCTGAGCAGCATGCGCGAACGAGCTGCGCTCATCGGCGGAGAACTGGAGATCGAGAGCGAAGTGGAGCAGGGCACAAGGGTTCGGTTGCGCGTCCCTTTGTCACAGGGGATCTTGGAATGAGTGCGGAAGCAGAGACAAAGCAAATACGTGTCATGCTTGTGGAGGATCATCCCGACTTCAGGGATCTCATGGAGGTCCTGCTGGGCAGCCAGTCGGACATCAAGCTGGTGGCGCAGGCCGGATCGCTCGCCGAGGCCCGCAATTATGCCGTGAGGTTCGAGTTCGACGTGGCGGTCTTGGATCTGGGTCTGCCCGACGGGGATGGGGTAGATCTGATCGCCGATCTGCGACAGGCCAACCCCGACGTGGGGGTGCTGATCTTGAGCGCGAGCCTCGACGCTTCGAGCTTCGAGAGAGCCGCCGAGGCCGACGAGATATTGGATAAACTCGCTCCCCTGGATGAGGTTCTCGGTACAGTAAGGCGCCTGGGGACCGCGTGAGCTCCTACGAAACGTTCTTGCCTGGTAAGGTGAATTCTCCGAAGATCGGGTGAGGGGATTCTCGAAGGTTCGAGTCATCTGCCCCCGACGTGGACGGCCGGGCGTCTCGTGCCATCCGGTTCGGCTTCGCGCAAGACCTCGCGGGTGACGGGGGCGGTATCCCCCTCCCCGAATAGGAGGAA
>JAJNDJ010000030.1 GCA_021156345.1 Rubrobacteraceae bacterium
GGATCTCACCTTCGAGGAGCGCTCGGGTGTTTCGGAGCCCACCGTGCCTGTCAGCGCCAGATAAGCGGCGCCTGCGCTCGCCGCCGTTAGAAACCGGCGTCGCGTGAACCTAGAGCCCATCGCTGGCGCCCTTCACCGCGAGCACTCCGCTGCGAATGTGGTCCCGTGAGCCGAGGGGGCGCTCCTGCCCGCCTATGATGCCCTCGTAGCCCAGGACGATGACGGCTGGCGCGGTCGGATAGTTGATTTCTGGGCCGTCACGGGGTTCTCCCAGGGTAGCTCTCACTCCGATGCACAGTGTGCACCATGCGAGATCCCGACGCACCCTCTCATGGAAGGGCGAAGCCTCCTACTCGGCGCGGGCGGGAACGTAGACTCTCTCCCCGGCCACCTGGATCTCGAACCGCGCGCCCGCCTCCAGCGCATCGGCCAGCCTTCGCAACTTCGCCACGAACTCCGAAGTGGAGTAGACCTTCTCGACGTCCCTGTCTGGCTTCTCGCCCATCCATGCTCCCTGGTTCGCTAACGCTCCACTTCTCCGTAGCATAAAGGGTCCGATGGCCCCAGCCAAGTCGGACCGGGTTTATGCAGGAGTCCCGCAAAACGGGCTGTGCACGATTTTCTCACGCTCCGCGACCTCCGTCAGGCCGGCTCACGTTCGGACGATCCAGAGTCGAACTCGTTATGGTCTCCCCGCTTCCGGTACTCGATCAGTATAGGTGTATGTCCTACCTACCTCGCGAACCACCGAGTGGGTAACACGATCGGGCCGAACCCTCGCTCAGGTTATCAGGCTCTTACCGGAATGTTGCACTTCTGTAACCTCAAAGCAAGCTGCAACGTGTAGCCTCCTGGTGATGCAAGAAATCTGTGACAATGAGGAAGTAGACTTCGAGGGCGGTCAGTACGCCTGCACAGAAGAAGAGCTCTACGAGAAGGCCATCGCTCTTCTCGAGAAGTGCAGGATCGAATGCCGGGAGCCCACCGCCGAGACCGCGCCAACAACCGTGTAACGCCAGCGCGGGGCCAGGACCGGCAGAATTCCCCAACTGGTCGAAATCTGGCTGGAAGAGGCAAGTCGGTACGGTCGTCTCGCCCAACGCCCTAGCGAAGCACCATCCCGAGGATCGCGAGCAGGCCGATGGAGACGGCTACGGGGGCGACCGAGGCACGCAGGATGTCGCCTTCTCTGCCTAGCAGGCCGGCGGCCGTGGCCGCGAGGACTATGCGCTGCGGGGCGAGCATGCTGGCGTGACTGCCCGCGACGTTTTGCACCGCAGCCGTGAGCACCTCAGATACGGCGAGTCCCCGCGCCGCCTCGACTTGGAGCGGCATGAACAAGGCGTTCGAGGCTGCGTTGGAGCCGGTGAGGGCGCCGCCCAGGGCCGCGAGCACGGGCGAGACCGCGGGAAAGAAGGTCCCAAGGGCTTCTGCGCCTCCGGCAAGCAGCCCCGCCGCCCCACTCTCTGCCACCACCTCTCCCGCCATAACGAACGTGAGGACGGCCCCTGCCACCGGAAGCCACTGCGTCGCGGTTCTCCGCGCCGTGGCGCCCACTTCGTCTCCGCCGAGACCCAATAGCAGCGCCGCGAACGCCCCCGAAATGAGCAACGGGAGGCCTGGACCGTCGAAGACCGGACCTAGCTCTTCGAGGCCCGAGCGCAGCGCCCCCATGCCGTTCGCCGCCGCTAGCAGCGTGAGCAGGAACGCGTAGGGGAGCAGCGCACGCACAGGAACTCCTGCGAGCCGGTTACGCCTCCTCGCCAGGAAGACCGCAGTAGCAGCGAGCCCTCCGACGGCGCCGGAGAGTTCAGGCACGAGGTAAAGGCTCGTAAGGATCGTCCCGGTCCCTGTAACCAGCCCGAGCACTATCGCCTCCGCGCCGTGCCGGCGTACCCCCCTCCACCCGCCCGCAAGCGCGACGGCGGCGACGCCGTAGACAGGGAAGAGAGGGATGCTCAAGAATGCGCTCGCGTCGGAGAGTGTCCCGAAGCCCATTCCCGCAAGATTTGCCCCGATCACGGTCCCGACACCGAGGGCGCCCCATGGCACGGCGCACTGGCCCCAGCTCGCAAGCACGGCGGCCCTTAGCGGTGTGAACCCCGCGGCCAGCAGGATCGGGGCGCTTATGACCACGGCTACCCCGAATCCCGTAACGGACTCGAAGAAGGGCGCCACCCCTACCACGACCCCCGCCGCCAGCGCCACGCGGTCAGGCTCCAGGCCCCCGAGAAACCGCGACACAGCCTCCACAGCCCCTCCTGCCGAGAGCAGGTTGTAGAGCATTAACCCGCCGAACAGCACGTAGAGCACCTGGGCCGAGGTCCCGAGTCCCCCGAAGAGAGCACCAGGCACCGCGGTGGCCTCCAGACCCGGCCAAACAAGTGCCCCCAACACAGCCACAGCCAGCGACGCACCACCAGCCGTGGACGCAGGCCACCCCAGCCCCGCCAGCCCCACGGCGGCGACCGCGAAAGGCATCGCCGAGATCAAGATCCCAAATAGATCTACCATGATAGAATAGCTTCTACCAAATGGATGATAGGGCTGCAAGCGGGAGTTCTACGATGGTCGCTGCTGTCTCTTCCGGGCGGTTGGGGGGGCATATAAAGCAGTTACGCCGGAGGCGAGCTCTGACGCTGGAGGAGCTGGCCGGGCTGTCTGGGGTGAGTCGGGCCATGATCTCCAAGCTCGAGCGCGGGGAGAAGAACCCCACGCTCGTGGTCGCGGCGAAGCTGGCAGAGGGGCTTGGCGTAACGCTCTCGCAGCTTGCCGGAATGGAGGAGCGGCGCGAGGTCGTCGTCGTGCCCAGGGAGAGGCGCATGGTCATGCGCGACCCGGAGACTGGTTTCGAGCGTCAGCTCCTTTCGCCGAACTTCGTCGGGAGGGGTGTTGAGTTCATCCGGAATGCGATCCCCGAGGGCTCCACCTCGGGCGAGTTTCCGCCGCACCGCAGGGGCGTCGAGGAACACATCGTCGTCGAGCGGGGGAGACTGAGGGCGATGCTAGGTGGTGAGGAGTATGTGCTCGTGGAGGGAGATGCGTTGTACTTCGAGGCTGACGTGAGGCACCGCTTCGACAACGCCGGTGAGGGGGAGTGTAGCTACTACCTGGTGATCAGCTCGCGAGGAACGTGACGAAGTGCTATGAGGCTTCGACGAGCCTGGTCTTCCGCAGACGGGCTTCGTAGCCGGCGCGGTGGCCGCGGTAGTAGTCCAGGCGGTCTGAAGAGCCTTCCCACTTGGCCAGACGGGGGTTGTTCGTGAACAATTCCGGATCTCCGTAACGGCCGTCGAGCCAGCCGCACCAGTATGCTTCGGTGTGATCCGGGGACTTCCAGCACACCGGGGCGGAGATGGGCGTGACTTCAGATCCGCAGGCCGGACATCGATAAACGCCGTCGGGAAGGTGCCTCATTTCGGGGTGGCCGCACTCGCAGGCGTGGCCGCCGAACGCGTCGGGAAGCGTGACTATCATGTGGAGGGTCTCCAGGAGCGCTCCCCCGAGCACGCCTCCGCACTCGTCACAACGGAGGGAGTTGCGTCCGAAGGCTTGAAGTTCGGTCTCCGAGCAGAAGGGGCACGTCAGGGTCCTGGGTCCGCCGGTCGAGTTGTCCATGACGCCTCCCTTCTTGTCGCTTTGAGCACACCATAATCATGGACCAGAAGATACGATCTGACATCACTCAAATGAGTGATTTATCACTAGCCTATTTGGTCTAGACGGTGAGGATGAGGCTTCAGAGTTCGAAGTCGCCGGTATGCAGCTGATCCAGCACGCGCCGGCGCAGGGCACCGATATCGGGTGGGGAGAAATACTGTTCCTGTAGGGGGCTCAGGACCTCGCTTGCGCCCTCTGGGGCGGGGGCGGTCGCAGGGAGGATCATGCGCCTGCCATCGTCCAGTTCCAGGAGGCGCTTGCGTCCGCCACGCTTGCCGCGTTTCGAGCGATCTTCGCCGTCCACCTCCACTATGTCGAGCGAGTAGTCGATCATCGGGGCGTCTGCTATAGCGCCTCCGACACCGTAGGCGTCACAGACCGGGTTCAGATGGAGGATGTACTCCACGTCGATGCCTCCTGAGGCGAAGATCTTCACGCGTTCGAATCCGTTACGGTCCAGTTCCCAGCGGACCTCACGCATAAGGTCCAAAAAGTTGCCGCGGCGATTGCCCGGCGTATCCATCCGGATCGCCGAGATAGAATCCGGTATTGCTCTGGCGGCCAGTAGCGCACCGAATTTCTCGTCGTCGAAGGTGTCAATGATAATGGTGCGTGGCACCTCCGGTTCTATCACTTCGTCGAAAGCACGGGCCGCCTCGGCGGTCGAGCCGAGGATCAGGACCAGGGCGTGGGGGGTCGTGCCCGTGGCGGGGATGCCGAGACGTTCGACGGCAAGGTCGACGGCGACCATATCGCAGCCACCCAGGTAGGCGGCGCGTTCGATCATTGGGGTGACGGCCGGGTGCATCCTGCGAGCGCCAAAGGAGATCACAGGCTTCTCACCGGCGGCGAGCCGGCAGCGGGCCGCCCCCGTGGCCACGCCTGAGGCCTGGCAGAGCAGACCGAGTATCGCAGTCTCGTGTTCTGCGAAAGCGCCGTAGGGGCCCGAGAGCGTCAGGACCGGCTCGTGGGGACGGCAGATCGTACCTTCTGGGACGGCCCGCGCATCGACCTCGACGCCGTCGAGTAGGTAGGCTAACTCATCGAGGCCGGCGACCACGAACCACTCGTGTGGGTCCGAGGTCTTGTACGCGAGCTCGGCGTGCACGGGGGTATCCTCGAGGCCGCGGGCGCGCAGGATCTGCATCGTCTTGTGGAAGTAGGAGTCTGCGACGTCGGCCTTCAGGATCTCCGCGTCGGTCGCCGAGTTGAACCTCCTGTCGCCGCTTCTCTCCTCGCTCAAGATGCGAACCCTTTCCTCTAGCGTGCCTGTTGGCGTATCATAGCCAATTGGACTCACTACAAGTCAACTTGAAGTCAATAGTCTTGATTTGCAGGTAAATGTAAAGGGCCAGGTTACAAGCCCGACCCTTTGTAGACCAATGTGTAGACCAACCGCTACGATAAAGCTGCTTCCATTGCCGTTGCGGTCTGGTCGCCCATGCTCGGTATCCAGTGACTATACCTATCCAAAGTCAGTGCGATCGTGGCGTGTCCAAGTAGCTCCTGTACGAACTTGGGGTGTACCCCACGGCTCAGGAGCAAGGTGGCACAAGTAAGCCTCAACTGGTGCGGCGTACAGTCCTCTGGCAAGTCTGCACGCTTTAGTATTGGCTTCGGGTGAGAGCGTGCCACAATATCCCTTGTTAATGGCCTGCCATCTTCCCGACAGAATATGAGGTCATCGTCCTGCCAGTTAGCACCAGCTTGCAACCGTTCGGGGTTCTGGCGTGCTCTGTGGCGCTTCAACGATTCTGTAGCCAAGTTGGTTAGCTTTATACTCCGGCCCTTGCCGTTCTTCGGCGTAATGTAGCGTGGTCCGTTCTTGGCTCGTGAGAGTGTCCGGCGTACTCGAAGCGTCCTGCCCTCCATGTCAAGGTCTGACCACTGGATGGAACACAGCTCACCAATCCGTAAGCCTGCCGTTACAGCTACGACGAACAGCGCCTCTAACCTCCCACGGGATGCCGCCGATAATTAGTCCTTGACCTGTTCGGCACTCAAGGGGCGTATCTCTTAGGGCTGGGGTATGGGCGGGTCAGTGGCGGCTGCTACGTTCTCTCGGACTAGTCTCCATCGATGTGCTTGCTTCGAGGAGCGGTGCAAACAGGCGTGCATGTACCTGACGCTTGCGGGTGCAAGACCGGAGTCTAGCTTCGCCTGATTGGGGTGCACCCATTACGCCGGACAGCTCCGTAAGTCAACTTCTCTGGAGATTGGATGTAGAGTTACATCCACATAGAGGAGGAGAGATTGTCCAGGCGGAGGAGAAATCACACCAGTCCACACCAACGCTGACGATACACTTACCCTATGGCCGTTCATGGAAGGAGCACACCTTGAGTCGGAACCGTAGTCCCTGGTATTCGTTAGGCTACCTGTTGGTGGTTGTCGTACTCATACTCTTGATTATCCTGCTATTACAACGGTTGGTGTAACTACCGCGAGCTTGCCTTACGTCTTAGTACTTCTCTTGCGATGGTCGAAGCTGCCTACATGGAGGCGCCTAGGAGAGGGTGAGTGGGGGATGGTATGAAGCGGCATTAAGCGTTGCGAAGCCTCTTTAAGTAGGGGTTGCATCAGGGGGCCAACATAGGTACGGTTTGAGTCCTCAGAGCCAGTGCCCGCATCGGGGTAATAGGTGGGGAAAGGGAAAGGAGGATACGGGCACTGGTGCACCTCCGTTCATACCGCAGATAGACATGAAAGTAAACCTGATCAATAGTAAATGGGCGAGACGGCCACAAAGACGTAGGTCAAACCAAGCGTTGTGCGGCCTCAGAGGTGGATTGGACGTATACGTCAGATATCCACGTATACATCATCGTGAGAGGCACGATGTTGCTTTGTAAGCGTCTGCGGGGTGCGGGGGAATGTTGTTCGCGGGTGGGGGAATGATAGGCGCCATTCTCACGCGTCTCAGTGTGTACGGTGAGGTTGTGTGTAAGCGTACACCAATATAAGCTGTGGGTGCTAGGAGACGTGCATATACCAAGCTGCTAACTCTTCGAACCGACGAGCAAGCGAGGGTGCACCCTTGCTGACTGTGGTAAGAACGTTGTCCGTTATCCCGAGTTTGTCGCTCACCGTAACATGCATTTGTTGGGCCTCAGCCCGAAGTGTTAGTGGCTGCAAAGGGACAACTACATCTTCAGGTGTTCTTTTAAGGTTGCCCGCACTCATTCTGCGATGCTTCCACGCCCACGCAGCACTGAAGGCGATGCCTGCCCAGATAGCGTTTTCCACCAACCCTTGCCAAAGCCAGTCAGGGACGTTCATCTGACAGGTATTCTACAAGGTGGGTGTTAACGGTAACAGAGCCCGTAGTGCTGCAAAGGATACTCTGTGGGACCGCTACCATCGGGCACTAGCGGTACTGGCCCGAGCCAGATGGTTTCCTACACGGATGCCTCGTAGCTCTCCCTACTCTCCACCCGCTCTATCCAGACCATTACGTTAGGGTACTTCTCTAAGCTAACTTCACCGCTCTTGGCCAGCACTCCTAGACGGTGAAAGTTACCGGCATGAGCGATGTCTGCCAAGGTGTACTCCCCTACCAGATACTCCCTGCCCTTGAGTCGATGCTCTAGACGTGAGAGCGCATCGTAGAGCTTCTCCTTGGCCTCTTGGATCTCATCTTCTGAATATCCTCGCTGCAGCCCCATGCGAACCCTGTAAACAGAGGGGAAGAAGTAGTCATCTGCAAAGGCCATCCAGGAGCGTGCCGATGCCCTCTCTTCAGGGATCTCTGGCATCAGTTTGGGAGAGTCGTAGACCTCATCCAGGTACTCGTTGACTATGTTCGATTCGTATAGAGAAGTTCCGTTCACCCTTAGCACCGGAACCTTCCCGTAGGGACTAACGCTCAGGAAC
>JAJNDJ010000296.1 GCA_021156345.1 Rubrobacteraceae bacterium
GCTACCTGCCAGAGGATTTCTCCCCCAACACCCAGGGGCTCCCGGCTGGTTGCTAGCACACTGAGGCGCGGGCACGAGTCCAGAAGAACATCCACCAGCTGCGCAGCGGCCTCCACAAGGTGCTCGCAGTTGTCCACAACCAGGAGCAACTCTTTGTCACCCAAGGCGTCCACTAATGCATCGCTAAGCGGCTCTCCGGGACGCTCTGGTACCTCCAAAGCCCCGGCCACCTCCTGTGCCACCAGGCCTCCCTCTGAGAGTGGCGCGAGTTCGACCAGCCATACCCCGTCCGAGTAAGAATTGATGAGGTCCCTGGCCAACTCGAGCGCCAGTCGCGTCTTACCCGAACCTCCCGCGCCCGTTAGGGTCAGGAGCCTAGTCATGGAAAGCGTCCTCTTGACCTCGACCATCTCTCGCTCTCGGCCCACGAAGCTTGTCCTCCGCGCTGGCAGGTTATGCCTGCCAGCGTCGGATGGTTCCTCTTCCTGCGGGAGAGCGCTAGGCGGTGCCGAGGGAAGTCTCCCGGCCGCTATCTCATCGCGCAGGTGGCGGGCTGTGGCGGCGGGCTGCGTAGCGAGCCCCTTAAAGAGGGCATCGCGGAGTCGTTCGTATTGGGCCAGAGCTCGCTCGGGTCGGCCCAAGAGAACGTTTAGACGCATAAGGCCCGCATGCCCCTCCTCGAAGGTGGGCTCGTTTGCAGTGGCCTTCCGTAGTGCCTCGATGGCCACCCCGTACTCCCCGCGTGCTTCGTATAGCTCGGCAAGTTGAACCAGCAGCGCAAGGTAGAGTTGCCGCAGCTCTTCACGCCTACTTTGCGTCCACTCCTCGTAGCGGTCCTCGGGCAATAGTTCGCCAGCGTACAGCTCGATGGCCACACGGTAGGTAGCAGGGTCTTGGGAGCGGCGAACGGTTGCTGCGGCCTCCTCGAACGCATCGGCGTCGACCCAGAGATCTCCTCGCGGGCACAGCACGAGGGACTCGTCTTCAGATGCCAGATAGCGTGAACCTCTACCTGGATCGAGTACCTTGCGCGCGGTGTGGAGAGTCCCTCGCAGGTTGTTGGAAGCAGCCTTTCTACCGGAATCAGGCCAGAGGAGGTCCATCACCTGCTCGCGGTGGAGGCGGTGGCCCGGAGAGAGGGCCAGTAGCTTCACAAGGCTGGCTGCCTTCTTCAGGCGCCAGGTATCCCCTTCTATGGTGCGAGGCCCGACGGAGACCCTGAAGCCACCGAGTAACCAGATCCGCACCGCCTCGGCTCTGTCGCCCGTAGGCGTCCCGGATTGCGTCACGCGTTGAAAGCTAGCAGGAGGACTCATCCCATCCTCTCCCCATGCTACTGCTTGCTCATTTTCCTACAAGATTGGAGCACGTGCCAATGAATCGCCGATGAATCAAGGTGATAGCTACTACTTCGTGGCAGGCGTAAGGAATGGTTTTCAGGCCTTGAGAGTAGGCGAGTAAGGGAAGGTGCGGAAAATGCATCGCGTAGGCTTTAACGACGTTTACGGCTACCTTGAAGGACCACGGGACTCGGGTCGCCTCAGGACGAGCGCTGAGACTATGAAAGCCAGCCTACTACACCCTGATAAGTTCCTCTGATGAGGTAGCAGACAGGGTCGTGAGCGAGAACGTCAGCCTGTGGCTGCGGGTAAGGGACGTCGACGTGATAGAGCACGAGCTTGGAGAAACGCACGAGCTATCCTTTCGTCCGGGATCGCGCCATTATAACGGCGGCCACGGCGTGTCTCGCTCGCTAGGGCTCGTCCCTTGGCCATGGCTGCTCCGAGATCGTCGTATTGCTTGACGACCACCTCGAGTCGTCCAAGGGCACGCGCACAAAACGACCAAGTTGTGCTTACGCACCCTGCTGACTGAGAACGGCGCCCAACGAGCGGGGCGTCCTGGTCCCACCATCCAGAGGAACTAACCGGTTTTCAGGGTCGACGCGACGAAACGGTATAGAACAGCCGTTCGTGAGCTAGCTAGTGGATCTCGGGCTCAGGAACGGGCGGAGGAAGTCGAAGTCGCACCCCTCGTTGGCCTGGGTAGCGTGCCGGGCGAACATCGCCCCGTATCCGCGCCCGTAGTACGGCTTCGGAGGCTCCCACGCAGCACGCCGACGTTCGAGCTCGGCTTCATCTACCAGCAGCTCGAGGCGCCGGTTCGGGACGTCGAGTTCGACGAGGTCGCCCGTTCTGACGAGCGCCAGCGGCCCGCCTGCGTGCGATTCTGGAGCTACATGCAGCACGCAGGTCCCGTAAGCAGTGCCGCTCATTCGGGCGTCGGAGATGCGTACCATGTCACGTACGCCCTTTCTCAGAAGTATCTCCGGTATCGGGAGCATGCCCCACTCGGGCATGCCCGGCGCACCGAGAGGACCCGCGCCCCGCAATACAAGCACCGAACTCTCATCGACTTCCAGCGAGGGGTCGTTGACGCGCCGTGCGAGTTCGTCGTAGCCGTCGAAGACTACGGCTGGACCGGCGTGCCGCAGCAGACGTGGATCGGCAGCGGAGTGCTTTATGACGCAGCCGTCCGGGGCCAGATTGCCCCGCAGCACCGCGAGACCGCCCTCGGGATGGATCGGATCTTCGAGAGATCGGATGACCTCGTCCCGGAAGACCTCCGCGCCCGCAACGTTCTCACCAAAGGTGCGGCCACTCACCGTCGGACGCCCGAGGTTGAGCGCAGCCTCCAGACGGATGAAGAGACCCCGCAGGCCGCCAGCGTAGTAGAAGTCCTCCATGAGGAATTCGCCACTGGGCCGGATGTTGGCGAGGACAGGCACGCTCCGCGACATCTCGTCGAAGCGGTCGAGGCTGAGAGGCACGCCGCTGCGCCGCGCCATGGCGATCAGGTGGATGACGGCGTTGGTCGAACCGCCTAAAGCCAAAACGGTCGTGACGGCATCGTCGTAGGCCCCTTCCGTCAGAACGTCCGAAGGCTTGAGGTCCTCGAAGACCATCTCGACGACGCGACGTCCGCTCATCGAAGCCATGCGTGCGTGGTTGGAGTCGGCGGCTGGGATCGAGGAGGCGCCTGGAAGCGTCATTCCGAGGGCTTCAGCCGCCGAGGTCATGGTCGAGGCGGTGCCCATGGTCATACAGTGACCGGGGGAGCGGGCGATGCCGTTCTCGATCTCCTCCCACTCGCGTTCACTGATCACACCGGCTCGCTTCTCGTCCCAGTACTTCCAGACGTCGCTGCCGCTGCCCAGAGTTTGGCCGCGCCAAGTACCGCGCAGCATCGGCCCAGCGGGGACGAAGATAGCGGGGAGGTCCATCGTGATCGCGCCCATGAGTAAGGCAGGCGTAGTCTTGTCGCAGCCACCCATGAGCACCACCCCATCTAGCGGGTGGGAGCGAAGCAGTTCCTC
>JAJNDJ010000031.1 GCA_021156345.1 Rubrobacteraceae bacterium
TCCCTTTCGGGTACGAGCCCACCGCGGTGAAGATTGCGGCCGTCCGCGAGGCGGTCACCAGGGGCGCTTCGGAGCTCGACGTGGTCATGAACATCTCGAGGTTCCTCTCCGGAGAGTTCGGCTACGTCGCCGAAGAGCTCGCGAGCCTCACCCAGGAGGTAAGCGCGGTAGCTATGAACAATGGTCTGAACGACGTGGTCGTCAAGGTCATTATCGAGACCGCGTACCTCTCGGACAAGATGAAGCGGCTGGCGACCCAGATCGTGGCCGCGAGCGGCGCGGATTTCGTGAAGACCTCGACGGGCTTCGCCCCTGTAGGCGCAACGCCTGAGGACGTGGCCCTGCTCAGGGAAGAGGCTCCCGAGGGCCTTGCAGTAAAGGCCTCAGGTGGCATCAGCACCCTCAGGGACGCCCTCGATATACTCAACGCAGGGGCTTCGCGGATCGGCATGAGCGCGAGCGTCGCCGTGATGGAGGAGGCCGAGGGTGGCGGTCTACAAGAGTAAGGGGATAGTGTTACGTTCTATCCGCTATTCGGAGGCGGACAGGATTCTGGACATCTACACCAGGGACGCGGGGCTGGTCTCGGCAATCGCGAAGGGCATCAGGCGCACGAAGTCCCGCTTCGGAGCGCGCCTCGAACCGCTCTCGTGCGTCGACTTCGTGGCCTACCATGGCAGGTCGCTCGACACCGTGACCCAGGCGGAGACGCTGCGCAGCTTCCACGGTCTCAGGGAGGATCTCGCCCGCTTCGAGACCGCTGCGGGTATGGTCGGGAGCGTACGCGCCCTCTCGGGAGGCGATGAGGCGGACCGCAGGGTCTTCAACCTGCTCTACAACGCCCTGGACACGCTGGAAGCATGCGATTCTGGTTTCGAGAACATCGAGGCGGCCCTCGGCATAAAGCTCTCGATCCTCGCCGGCTACGCGCCGCAACTTGACGTCTGCCTGGCCTGTGGGATGGACCTCGACGCGGCTTCGGAGCCACTGCACTTCGCTTCCGACCACGGGGGCCTCCTGTGCCAGGAGTGCCGCCCTGCGACCGGCGACGCGTTCCCCCTCGCCCCAGGCACATTGGAGAGCCTGAGGACCCTCGTCGAAAATCCCATCCGTCAAGCACCAGCACAAAAGGGCCCGAATCAGAGCGTCCTCAGGGTGGTTCGCTCCCACGTCCTCGCCCACGCTCCCGGGAATACCCTGGTTGGCCCACGCCTCGCCGGACGCAGGGCGTGAGATCCCAAGGACCCAGTGTCGGCCTTCGCCACGACCCTTCCGCATGGGCCGTAGAGCAGAGTGTGGGCCGCCCCAGACCCGAGCCTCCCGACGGTGTGCGCAACGACTTCCAGCGCGACAGGGACCGCATTATCCACGCCAAGGCCTTTCGAAGGCTCATGCACAAGACCCAGGTATTCATCTCCCCTGACGGCGACCACTTCAGGACACGCCTCACGCACACCCTGGAGATGATGCAGATATCCCGTACCATAGCCCGTGCTCTTAGCCTCAACGAAGATCTCACGGAGGCGATCTCCCTCGGCCACGATCTCGGCCACACCCCATTCGGTCACACTGGGGAAGAAGCCCTCTCCCGCGCCCTCGCGGCTCACGGACGCACGTTCCGCCACAACGAACACTCCCTGCGCGTCGTGGATCATCTCGAGAACCAAGGCGACGGACTGAACCTCACCTTCGAGGTCAGAGATGGGATACGTAACCATACAGGCAAGGGCTATCCATGTACCAGGGAAGGTGAGATCGTACGGGTCGCTGACAGGATCGCGTACGTCAAACCCTGGTAAGGGACATGATCTCTAACTCCAAAGTGAACGGTGAGATATCCCTATCTGACTCTGTATACGGGGCCCTCATGGAGCTCAGGGCGTGGCTCTTCCGGCACGTGTACAACAACAAACTGGGCACGAAAGAGAACCTCAAAGCGGCCCGCGTCGTTACGGACCTTTTCGAGTACTATCTGGAGCATCCAGAGGAGCGGGCGGCCAGTGATCCCGACCCACTAACCGAGACCATAGACTTCGTGGCGGGGATGACCGACAGATACGCCCTCGCGACATACAGGCGACTGTTTCTGCCGCGCGGTGAGATCTTCGCGTGAGAGATCGAGCCGTGAGGATAGACAAACAAGGCTCGACAAGTAGGATCAGAGGTCATTGGCACTCTTGACCACCGACTGCGCCGAGCACGTACTCCCATTCTCGAAGAGAATTATCCGAAAGATGACCAAGCTGGGATAAGGGCAGACCAGGCAATCAGTTGGTATGAACCTCTTTCCCTCCAGTGGGATGTGTGCTAGCGCCTGAGCCAGAACAACAGCCCTATGGCCGTCCCGTTGATGAGCAACGCCAGCAGAGCGAGCGCCGGAACGAGCCCGGAGGGGCCCCCAGTGTTGGGTAGTTCCTGACCATGGGGGATCGTGTCGCGAATCACGCGGTCCCTACGCGAAGTGCTATCGGGCGAGGTGGTATCGCCTGTGGGCGCTGATCCTGTAGTGCTCGCCCCAGTGGTGTCGCCAGTGGTCCTCCCTGTTGACGCACCCGTGGTGCCAGTAGTTGTGCCCGTCATTCTCGTGCCTGTCGTGGTACCCGTTGTGCTCGTACCTGTGGTGGTGCCTGTGGTACCCGTCGTACCCGTTGTCCTACCTGTGGTGGTACCCGTACCTCCCGTTGTCGTTCCGCGACAGTCCTCGATAGTTACCTTGTATGTCGATCCATTGTTCGGCTCTACGTCCGCCGAGACCTCGAACCTTCCGGGCTCTTCCGGCACAATGAAGCTTGCCTGGTCGTCTTGATCGGTCGAGTCGGACTCCACCAGCCCGAAGCTGTCGTTTATCTCCACAGTGAAGTCCCTGAAAGTGTTTGGGTCATCGTTCACGAAGTCCACTTCGAAAGATACGCGGAACCTGTCTGCTGTGGTCTGAAATGATCTCCTGTCATCATTTCTTGTAGGACCGAGGGTTGCAACTACACGAGGGTTCTGGCAGGTGCCTGCAGTGATGCCTGTCGTTCCCGTTGTTGTACCTGTCGTGGTGGTCGTACCTGTGGTGGTGCCTGTGGTACCTGTTGTCGTATCTGCACGAGGGCCGGGGGCTCTCTCGCAGTTCTTCTTGGTCTTGTCGTCGCGGTGTATAGTCTCGACTACGTCGAAGCCGTCTCCGCAATCTATGAAATCCACCCCCTCGATATCGCGCGCGAAGATCAGGTCGTCGCCGGCCCCGGCGAATACGTCGTCGTCGCCTTCGCCGGGGATGATTTCGTCGTTGCCGCCGCCACCTCTGATCGTGTCGTTGCCGCCGCGACCCTCGAGGCGGTCGTCCCCGTCGGTCCCGACGAGCGTATCGTCGCCGGCGGTGCCGGTTAGCACCTCCGCCAGGGCTTCCTGTGCGGCGAAGAGCGTGCCGACCACAACTACCATCACCGTGAGCAAGATGTGTAGCCGATTCATTCGACTTCCTCCCCTAGTCTACATGGAGCTTGTGCTGCTCGTTTTCTTTGGAACTTATCAAGAGACGCTGGTTCTCGATCTCTGTAGAGCACACCATGGTTGGCCGCTCCCGTATGTCACAGGCGCAACAATAGCACCTTCGCGTCTTGGCGCAACCTCAGGGGTCTTCCGAGAACTCTGTTTTGCCTCATGATTGGAAGTATACAAGCGGGACCGGTAACACGTGGAAGATACCCCTTGGGGCTACGGAGCAACTCAGCCCGTATTCAGCATCCCGGAGGAGACACCTGAGATAGAGAGCAGCAAGGTATTCAAGACACCTTCACGCTCCCGGGAGCTTTCCGGGAGTGCGCGCAGCCGACGTAGGAGCGCGACCTGAACGTAGGAGAGCGGGTCCACGTACGGGTTGCGAAGGCGTATGGATCTCTGTAGGACGGGACTGTCGTCTAGGAGGTTCTCGTTCTCCGTGATGAGGAGTACAGCCTGCACGCAGTCGGCGTGTTCCTCGGAGATCCTGGTCCACAGACGACAGCGGGTGGCGGGGTCCGAGACCAGCGATGTGTAGTGCTCGGCTATACGCAGGTCGCTCTTTGCCAGGGTCATCTGCATAAAGTCAACGAGCGTGCGGAAGAAGGGCCAGCCCACGTACATCTCGCGCAGGACCGCCAGTCCCTGCTCAGTGGAGGCGTGGCCACCCAGGGCGGTTCCTGCGCCGTACCAGGACGGGAGTAGAAAGCGGTTCTGGGTCCAGGCGAACACCCACGGTATTGCCCTGAGGCTGTCGACCTCGGGGTTCTGCACCCGTCGCACCGGACGGCTACCCATATTCAGCAGGGAGAGCTCCCCAATCGGAGATGCCTCGGAGAAGAAGGCAAGGAAGTCTTCGTCCTCGTAGACTAGGTCGATGTATGCTTCGCGCGCCTTCGCCGAGAGCCCTTCCATGATCTCGACCCATAGGGGCTCTGGCTCCTCGGGAGTCTCGTCGGCGCTCGCCTCCAGGACGGCGGCAAGCACCGTGTCGAGGTTGCGGCGAGCCAGGCCGCGCATGCTGTACTTGAAGGAGATCACCTCTCCCTGCTCGGTAATCCGGATCCTGCCCTGCAGCGTATGGGGGGGCTGGGCCATGATCGCCTGGTAACTGGGCCCCCCTCCTCGCCCTGCGCTGCCACCCCGCCCGTGGAAGAGCCTGAGGTTCACTCCGTAGTTGCGGGCGACCGAGCAGAGCAGACCCTGCGCCTTGTACAGTGTCCAATTGCTCGTGACGTACCCGGCGTCCTTACCGGAGTCGCTGTAGCCGAGCATTATCTCCTGCAGGTCATCGCTCTGCGTGAGCGAGGAGCGGTAAAAGGGGTCCTCTAGCAGATGTCCGAGTACCTCTGGAGCCCGCCCGAGGTCGTCGACAGTCTCGAATAGGGGCGTGACCCTGAGAAGATTGGCGGTGCACTCGCCACCCTCGTCGACCTCGAGCAGTCCCGCCCGGCGAGCGAGCAGTTGTACGCTCAGGACGTCGCTCGCGTTGCGTGCCATGCTGAGGATGAAAGTCTCGACTGGGCTGCCAGAGTGCTCCTCCTGCGCGCGCCGGATGCGCCCGAAGGTCTCGAGTACTTTGCGTGTCTCATCAGAGATGTCTTCCGGTTCTGGAAGCGAGAGGCCAGGGTCTGTGAGGAGCCCTCTCAACAGTGCGGCACGCGGCGCTTCGTCCATGGCCAGGAGATCTTCACCCGTGCCGGCCAAGACCAGATGGGCGACGGCCCTAACTACCGTGGAGCTCTCCTGGCGGACATCAAGCTTCGCCAGGTGGAAGCCGAATACCTCGGCCTGGCGGATAAGATCCCGCAATTCTCCTTCGGCGACTCGCACCCCGCCGTTCTGCAGCAGACTGTCGCGAATCGTAAACAAGTCTTCGAGGAACTCGGACACACCACAATAAGCGGAAGGAGCGCCTGGTTGCCCCAGGGCCAACCTCAAGCGCTCTGACATAAACAGGAGCTTGCGCCGGTAGACCTCGTTCGGGTCGACCCCCCCGTAGCGCCCGCCGAGGCAGGGCATGAGCCCTTCGTCCCGCTCGACCGATCGACGCAGATCTTCAGAGACTGGGATCATCCTTGCGGACTGGCTCATGTGATCCGCCAGCCACACTACGGAGGCGAGGTGGCGCTCGATTATGGTCTTGCGGTGAAGGCCTAGCGCGGTGGTTATCATCTCAGGCTCGACTCGAGGATTGCCGTCCTGATCCCCGCCGACCCAAGAGCCGAACTCGAGGACACGACCCAGCCTCGGAGTATCCTCCGGGAACTGGCGCGATAACTCGTCTTCGAACTCCCTGTACGCTTCGAGCGTTGCGGAGATCAAAGGGTTCTCGAAGTACAGTAGTGTCCGCTCTATCTCCTGGTCGACCTCGGGACGACGAACCCTGAGCTCTTCGGTCTGCCACAGAACGGTGATCTCCTCGGCCAGGTCCTCCTCCAGACGCCTTTGCTCCTTCCACGTGAGATCTGGCGACTCCATCGACTCGAGCATCTCTCCGATCCTCACGTGCTTGCGCCTGACGCTCCGACGCATGGCCTCCGTCGGATGGGCGGTCATAACGAGGCCGACAGACATCTCTTCGAGTACACTTCGCAGCGCTTCTTTCCCTAGACCTTCGCTCTTGAGGCGTGCGAGGGCACTCGCCAGCGAGGCGCGCTGGGGAGGGTTCTCCGGTGCCGACTCGTACTGCCGCCGCCGCCGCACCCGATGGTAGCGCTCGGCGATATTGACAAGCTGGAAGTACACGGAGAACGCGCGCACGATCCGTCGCAGCTCCTCCACGCTCATGGCGTCGATCCGTCGCCGCAGCCGCTTGTCCAGTTCGGGGTCGTAGTCGAAGCGCAGGCGCTTGCAAAGGAGCCTGACTTCTTCCTCGGTCTCGAAGAGGCCCTCGCCTTCCTGCTCGATCAGGATCCGACCAAGCACGCGCCCGAGGAGGTTGATGTCCCTCCGCAGCGGCTCGTCTTTTGGCTCGAAGCCGATCCCGGGCGGAAGGTCAGCGTACCCGGCGCTTGGCACCGTCGTAGATCCGCCGCGGATATTCATGCCGGGTAGAGTAACATTACCCCTGGTCAACGCCATACCCAACACGTATATCTGTACACCGGTACAAGGGAGACCGGCACTTGAGGATCTCACAACGCAGCATTGAAGAGGTCAGGGAGGCGGCCGGCATCGTCGAGGTTGCCTCCGAGTTTACAGCCCTCAAGCGTCAGGGAGCCCGCTTCGTGGGCCTCTGTCCCTACCCAGACCACCAGGAGAAATCCCCTTCTTTCAGCGTCACCCAGGACCGCGGCTTCTACTACTGTTTTGGCTGTTCTCGTGGCGGGGACGCCATCAAACTCGTCATGGATCTCAAATCTCTGGAGTTCGCCGAAGCAGTCTCCTACCTCGCAGATCGCTCCGGCGTAGACCTGCAGTTCGAAGGCGGGGGAGACCCAGACGCGGCAAGGAAACGTAACCTCCGACGACGTGCTATCCACAAGGCCCTCGCCGCCGCCACCGTCTACTACCACAAGTACCTCCTCACCTCCGAAACCCCAGAATCTCAACGGGCCCGCCGCTACCTTGAAGACCGCCACATACAGCGTTCTACTATAGAAGAATTTCGTTTGGGGTACGCGCCACCACGGGGAGTTTCGGGGTTTGTAGCTGTTGCTGGGAGGTTGGATCTCCACAGGAGTGTTCTCGACGCGGCCGGGCTGCTATCGCCGCGGGGTGGGGAGCGCTTTGCGGGCAGGATCACCTTCCCCATCTCGGACCGGCGGGGCAGGATAGTGGGCTTCGGGGCCAGGACGCTCGGTGACGCCCAGCCCAAGTACCTCAACTCTCCTGAGACGGAGATCTTCAACAAGCGGGACCTGCTCTACGGTTTCCCGCAAGTCTCCGAGGCTATCCGTAGCGAACGCTCGGCGCTCGTCGTCGAAGGGTATACCGATGTCTTGATGCTCTATCAGTCAGGCATCAAGAACGCCGTCGCCACGTTGGGCACCGCGACCACCCCCGGCCACTTGCGCATGCTTAGCGGCTACGCGGATAGGATCTACGTCCTCTTCGACCCCGACACGGCAGGAGAGAAAGCGATAGAGCGGGCGGCGGCGACAGCGGCCGAGCTGAAGTTGGATCTCCGGGTCTTGCGTCTACCCGAAGACCCTGCGGACTGGCTCCTGGAGCATTCGCCCGAGGAGTTCGCAGAGAAGTTGAACGACTCCGTGCCAGTTCTGGAGTACGGTATCAGACGCATCGTTGCTCGTACCAGAGGAACAAATGCCACGGAGCGCTCCAGGGCAGTTCCCCAGGTGAGGAGTATGATCCAGGAGATCAGGGACCCTGTTCTCTACCGCGAGGCTCTCCGCCTGGCTACGGAATCTCTCGGTGTTGGCCCCGACGTCCTGCAGCCGGCACGGCCGCCTACCGCCGCAGCCAGTTCCTCGTTAAAGGATCGTGGCCCGGCCGAGCCTCTAACGGAAGCCGGCGGCGCTGTGCTTACCCATATTCTCGCCAGGCCGGACCTCACAGCCCCCCTCCTAGAAGTGGGCATAGAAATCCAGAATCTCCCCCAGCCCTTGACGCTGCGCACCGAGGATTTTCGCGACGAGACCCAGGCCCGAATCTTCACCCTGCTGAGAGAACACGCGGGCAGAGACCTCGATACCGTGCTTTCAGACGAAAGGGCCAGGCCGCTGATGGACCAGATCGGTGCCCTCGCCTCCCAGGGGGAGAGGCTCTACCCGTCCAAGATATCGGTGCGCGAAGCCTGGCTGCGGCTGGCCATTCTGAGCCGCGAACAGAGCAAACGGGAGACTCCGGATTACGACAAAAAAGATGCTCTGCAATCAGAGATACAACACCTCAAACAGGCGCTGCGCTCCATCTCCTCCGGAGCTTGAAGCGGCGCGCTCCGAACCGTATAATCCGTTCTTGTAACATTCCCCTGTAGCTCAATTGGCAGAGCATTCGGCTGTTAACCGAAGGGTTGCTGGTTCGAGTCCAGCCGGGGGAGCTAGGCGGTACAGCCAAGGGCCCATAGCTCAGTTGGTTAGAGCATCCGACTCATAATCGGACGGTCCCAGGTTCGAGTCCTGGTGGGCCCACAGATCCATACCCTCACCGCCCAGCCACCCAACTAATTTCCCCACACCCAACATGTTGTGGTCCGTCTCGTATACGTCCGACATGTTACACCAGAGATCAGCCGTTGCCCCGTAGAGAATCCTTCCACAAACCGGCAAATCGTATCTTCGAAATAGGGGTCCTATACCCTGGGGTAGGGGGATAAAACCCTGTTTACCGACGAAAATCCGCCTTTGAGGGCCATTCTCGGCCGCTCAGATTGCGCATTTTCCGTGCATATGCCAGAATTTCACTGTTGTGGGTCAAAGTGGAGCGTAGTGGGAGGACACGGCTCTGGCCCTTTTAGGCGAGTAC